>JASLRP010000345.1 GCA_030743915.1 SAR202 cluster bacterium
GGCTCTAATTGCTCGGTGGTCAGGTATCAGGTTTTCAGGTGTCAGGAAAACCTACTTGCCTTTAACCGCCTCGTACCTCTCCAGGAACGTGGCCATCGGGGTGCGGGCGATGGCGTCGCCGATGAGTTCCATTGGCAGATCGTCCAGCTTCTTGAATCGAACGCACGACTTGCCCATGTCCAGCCTTTTGCCGCTCTTTTTGTACTCATCGACGAACCAGCGTTCGGTGTCCTCGTCCCCATAGACGTTCATGAGGTACAGCGACATGTAGTTCTTCTGAGAGGCCAGAGCCGCGAACTGCAAAGGCTGTTTATTGTAGGTCTTGGGATAGGTCTCCAGCGGAATTACGTAGCTGATCATTCCGTGCTGCATGGCTTCCTGGTAGCCTTCGGGCAGGCGATCCAGGATGATGTTGCGGACCTCGGACATGGCATCTCTGCGGTCTGGGTCCAACTCCGCCAGGTATGCATCCACGGTTTCGGCATTGCTTCTCGCCATATTGCACCCCCATTTCGCGATGTTAGAGGAGGACAATCTACCGCTTCAACCTCTCAGGATTCAAGCAGGTTGAAGCGGTAGATTCGAGAGATTCTAGCCTCGTCCGATAAATGGCATCTGGGTCGCCATGATCGTCATGAACTGCACGTTGGCGTCAAGCGTGAGGTTGGACATGAACAGGACAGCATTCGCGACGTTCTGAACATCCATCGTCGGCTCTGGAATGGTTTGGCCGCTGGCCTGGAGGATGCCGCCTTCCATTCGCTCCGTCATGGGAGTCGCGGCGTTTCCGACGTCGATCTGGCTGCAGGCGATATTGTACTTTCGACCGTCCAGGGAGATGGCCCTAGTCAGTCCAGTCACACCGTGTTTTGTGGAGGTGTAGGGCGCGGAGCCTGGCCGTGGAACGTAAGCCGACAGCGAGCCGTTGTTAATGATTCGCCCGCCCATCGGGTCCTGGTTCTTCATAATCTTGATGGCTTCCTGGGCGCACAGGAAGGTCCCGGTGAAGTTGGCGTTCACCACCGTCATCCAATCATCGTAAGTCAGGTCCTCGAATGCCACGCCCCTTGGAGGGCCGGTGCCAGCATTGCTGAACACGACGTCGAGACGGCCAAACCTCTCCTGGGACTTGGCGAACAGATTCTTGACCGAGTCCGGGTCGCCTACATCGCACTGAACGCCAAGCATCCGAGACCCTGCCTCGCCCGCTTCGGCGATGGTCTCTTCAAGAGGCTCGGCTCGGCGACCCGAGATTGTGACTGAATACCCGTCCGCTGCAAGAGTGAGCGCGGAGGCTTTTCCGATTCCGGTTCCGCCGCCTGTGATGATAGCGACCTTTCCTTCTGAGCTCATGATATTTTCTCCTAAATGTTGATTTGAAGCCTATTTTAAGACAATCTTCGTCTAGCTGTCAGCCGATGGCTTTCTGGCTGTGATGATGCTGGCTCCGTCCGGAAGTGCCTCACAGAAAAAATCCTCGAACCCGGCATCCGACAGCCACTCGCTATGCTCCTTTACGGTAGAGGCTTGACCTTCGTCCCATCGGTTGACGGCAGACAGGCCAAACCGAATAGCTGTAATCGGTGAGACCAACGAATCGTCGAGAATGCCGTCCCCACTGATGTAGATCACGCCGCCCGGTTCCAAGACCTGAGCGATGTTCTTCAGGGCCTGCCGCGCCTGGTCGGTGGTCAGGACCTGAGTAAAACTCCTCATCATGGCCAGATCAAAGCTGCCCGACAGCGGCCCGGTAACCACATCAGCCGCAAGCACGTCGATTCTGTCTCCCGCGCCTGCTCTTTCGATGTAGCGTTGGGAAAAGTGTATTACTGAGGGAAGATCAATGATGGTGGCCTTAAGGTCCGGGAGGGCCTCCGACATGGTGATGGCGAGAGCGCCAGACCCACCACCAACATCGGCCAATCGACGGAAGGACGAGAAGTCATACGTCTCAAGAAGCCGGCGCGTCAGACTCTCCGTCAGTGGGTGTAGACGGTCATATGTCGCTTGCAGCATTTCCTCCGAGGCGGTCGAATAGTCGATCTTTGATTGTGGCACGCCAGTGCGAATGGACTCCGCCGTGCCCAACAACTCAGGCCAGTAATCCGCCAATTGCCGGGCCATCCCCAGCATGCTGTCTGCGTTTCCGTCAACCAGGTAGCGCTGGGCCTCCGGCGTATTGGCGAACTGATCTCCGGCAATCTCCAAAAGGCCCGCCGCTGCCAGGGCATGAAGCAAAGGCCTCAACTTGTCCGGCCGGACGTTCAGTGAATCTGCAACCTGTTCGGCGGTCATGGGGCCATCCTTGAATGGAGTGAAGACATCAAGGTGCATCCCCGCAAGCATGGCCAAGCCGTAAATGGTGTCGCTGGTCAACCTGTTGATCGTCTCCGGGCGAGGTGGTTCAAATGTCATGCCGTAACCTCCAGCACTTATGATTGAGCCCGTGATACAGGGAAACTACCTGACACAGCCGCCTGGCAAGCTTCAACTGGAAAAGTCAGCAGGCAACGCTCAGAGTATTAAACATTGCCCAACGCCGTTCGGCAAGTCCCTCTAAGTAAGTAGGGCTGATCGCCTGTGAAATTCTCCCCTCATGATTCCGTTTCAGGTATGATGTGTGCGCTTGCGGCGAGAAGGTCAGGAGCCAGAGCGCTATCTGCGAGGCATTCATTTAGGAAAGGTATTTGGAAGGTCGGGTCGAACTGTCGTTCACCAATCAGACGGGGCGCACACGGCTGGATGACCTGTACCAGCAGGGGCCGCTTCGTGTCCTGTTCCCCCGAGTATCGGGCGATGATATGCCGGAAGCGGTGATCGCCACGACCTCCGGCGGTCTGGTGGGCGGTGACAATCTGGGCGTGGATGTCTCCGTCGGATGCGGCGCTCAGGCGATTGTCACGACTCAAGCCGCTGAGAAGGTGTATCGTTCGATTGGACCAGACGTTGGCGTGACCGTCAACCTATGCCTGGAACGTGATGGCTGGTTGGAATGGATGCCTCAAGAGACGATAATCTTTGACGGCGCTCGTTTGCGTCGTCGGATTGCGGTGAACGTTGTATCAGGAGCGAGGGCCCTGGCGGGAGAAGTCATTGCTTTCGGGCGCTCAGGTCGAGGAGAGCGTCTGACCACCGGATTGCTTCACGACGAGTGGCGGGTGGTGTCTGATGGCAGGCTGGTCTGGGCGGATAATCTGCATCTGGATGGCGACATCGCCTCGAAAATGGACGCGAAGGCGGGCTTCCAGGGATGTAACGCGATGGCGACGTTTGTGTACGCAGCCGCTGACGCCCCACGTTGGTTGGATAGCTCAAGACAGATGATTCATGCCGATGGAATATTCTTCGGCGTGACCTGTATTGACACAACGCTGGTGGCGCGTTGGCTGGGGAACGACGTTGCCTCAGTGCGCAATCAATACAAAACATTTAGAGAGCAATTCCGTTGCATGGCCGAGGGATTTCCCGCCGTGTCGCCGCGAATCTGGACCTCATGAACCGGGAGGCGCAATAACTTGAATCTCACCGAGAGAGAGAAAGACAAACTTCTGATCTCCGTGGCCGCGATGGTCGCCCGTCGCAGGCTGGAGCGAGGCGTCACGCTGAATTTCCCGGAGTCTGTCGCGCTCATATCCGACTTCGTGGTGGAGGGCGCGCGGGACGGTCGCAGTGTCGCGGACCTCATGCAGGCCGGAGCCAACGTCCTGACCGCCGATCAGGTCATGGAGGGCGTGGCCGAGATGATTCACGATGTTCAGGTGGAAGCCACTTTTCCCGACGGCACCAAGTTGGTCACGATTCATGAACCCATCAGGCAGGCTGACAGCGACCTGATTCCAGGCGAGGTCATCACTCGCGATGGAGACATTGTGCTGAATGAGGGACGCGAGAGCGTCGTCATCGGAGTCACCAACACCGGAGATCGGCCCATACAGGTTGGCTCTCACTACCACTTTTTCGAGACCAACGAAGCGCTCACCTTTGACCGAGACGCCACCCGAGGTCTCCGCCTGGATATTCCCGCAGGGACCGCCGTTCGGTTCGAGCCGGGCCAGTCCCGCGAGGTTGCGCTGGTTCCGTATTCGGGAAATCGGATCGCCCACGGGTTCAACGGTCGGGTCAACGGGCCTCTGGAGTAAAGGAATATGCCACGAAACATTGATCGCAGGGCTTACGCCGATATGTATGGCCCCACTGTCGGAGATAGTGTGCGGCTGGCTGACACTGACCTCGTCATCGAGGTCGAGGAGGACCGAACGACCTACGGCGAGGAGGTCAAGTTCGGCGGCGGCAAGGTCATCCGAGACGGCATGGGACAATCCCAGGTCAGCCGTGCCGATGGCGGCGTCGATACCGTCATCACCAACGCGCTGATTCTGGATCACTGGGGCGTCGTCAAGGCCGACATTGGACTCAAGGACGGCCTGATTGCCGCCATAGGCAAAGCAGGAAATCCCGACGTTCAGCCCAACGTGGACATCATCATCGGTCCCGGCACAGAGATCATTGCCGGAGAGGGCAAGATAATCACCGCCGGGGGCATCGACTCTCATATACACTTCATTGCTCCTCAGCAGATCGAGGTGGCGCTGAATTCTGGAATCACCACGATGCTGGGAGGCGGAGTTGGCCCCGCCGTCGGCACCAACGCCACCACCGCGACGCCCGGCCCGTGGCACATCGGGCGCATGCTCCAGGCTGCCGAAGGCTTTCCTATGAACCTTGGATTCTTCGGAAAGGGCAATTCATCCTCTCAGGTCCCGCTGGAAGAGCAGGTGTTGGCAGGCGCCTGCGGACTAAAGCTTCACGAGGACTGGGGCACCACTCCCGCCGCAATCGACACCTGTCTGAGCGTGGCCGACCGCATGGACATTCAGGTTGCCATCCACACCGACACCCTCAACGAGTCGGGGTTTGTCGAGACCTCCATTGCGGCGTTCAAGAACCGCACCCTCCACACCTACCACACAGAGGGAGCCGGAGGCGGCCACGCCCCGGACATCATCAAGGTATGCGGACTGCCCAACGTCCTGCCGTCGTCCACCAATCCGACCCGTCCTTTTACAGTGAACACCATCGACGAGCATCTGGACATGCTGATGGTGTGCCACCACCTGGACCCGCGCATCCCGGAGGACATCGCCTTCGCCGAGAGCCGCATCCGTCGGGAGACCATAGCCGCCGAGGACATCCTGCACGACCTGGGAGCCTTCAGCATGATGGCGTCGGACAGCCAGGCGATGGGCAGAGTCGGCGAGGTCATAATCCGAACTTGGCAGACCGCCGACAAGATGAAGCGTCAGCGAGGCAGGCTGTCCGAGGAGTCCGGCGATAACGACAACCTGAGAGCCAAGCGCTACATCTCCAAGTACACCATCAACCCGGCCATCGCCCACGGCATC
>JASLRP010000346.1 GCA_030743915.1 SAR202 cluster bacterium
ATTTCACGATGGCGAGACATACCGCCCGGGACATCGTCGAGAACGTAGAGAAGGTCATCGTCGGCAAGAGCCAGGCGGTCGAAATGGCAGTCATCGCTCTCATGTGTGGAGGCCACGCCCTCATTGAGGACGTGCCCGGAGTGGGCAAGACGATGCTCGCCCGAAGCATCGCCCGCTCGGCAGGCTGCGAGTTCAAGCGCATTCAGTTCACGCCTGACCTGCTCCCTACTGACGTGACCGGCGTGTCCATATACAACCAGAGCACCGGCGATTTCGAGTTTCGCCAGGGGCCAATCATCTCCCAGGTGGTGCTGGCTGACGAAGTGAACCGGGCAACTCCCAAAACTCAGTCTGCCATGCTTGAGGCTATGGAAGAACGACAGGTCACCGTGGAGGGCATAACCCACCAGGTGCCCAGCCCCTTCATGGTCATGGCAACGCAGAACCCGGTGGAGTACGAAGGGACGTTCCCTTTGCCCGAAGCACAGTTGGACCGATTCATCCTGCTGGTGACGCTCGGCTACCCCACTAACGAGGAGGAGTTGGCCATAATCGAGGGCCAGCAGACAGCCCATCCAATCGATTCGCTTGAACCCATCACCAACGCCAAAGAGATTATTGAGCTTCAGGAGAGCGTCAAACAGATATTCGTGGACGACCTCATCAAGCAATACATCGTCACCGTAGTGGAGGCCACACGAGACCACCCGGACATCGCTCTGGGGTCATCCCCGCGAGGCTCTCTGGCCCTGTTCAGGGGCGCCCAGGCATTGGCGCTCATCAGGGACCGAGACTTCGTCCTGCCCGACGATGTGAAAGAGCTGACGACCCCCGTGCTCAGCCATCGCATAATCGTCTCGGCTGCCGCGCGCATGCGTGGCATCAAGGCCAGCGATATCATCAACAATATCGTGAATGAGATTCCTGTTCCCGGCGCTCAGGCCGCAGACAGGGCCAGGAGATAACCCGATTTTCGACACGAAGCTATTCCTTCTCAGAAGGTTTTACCTGATTCTGGCCCTCATCGCCATCACGCTGTTTACGGGGATGGCAACCGGATTTGGCCTGTTTTTCAGGCTGATATACATACTGGGTCTGACGCTGGTCCTGGGCTTCATCTGGAATTGGGTAAATCTGAGAGGGATGGAAGTCACCATCGACCGGCGCTCCAAACGAGTGCGAGTCGGTGACGTTGTTGAGGAGCGAATAACCGTCCGCAACCGCAGCAACCTCCCCAAACCTGTTCTGGAAGTCGAAGACCTGACAGATATGCCGGGGTACACCAATGGCAGGGCGATCAGCCTTTCGAACAAAGGCTTCAGATCGTGGCTCAGCACAGCGCCGGCCCGTAAGCGCGGAATCTACACCCTTGGCCCCGTTCGTGTGTCCAACACCGACGCTTTCGGCATGTTCAGACGAGACAAAAATTTCGGCGGGACCGACACCCTCCTGGTGTATCCGCAAACCCACGACATCCCGAGCTTCGCCATACCGTCTGCCTACCTGTCCGGAGAAAGTTCAGCCCGGCGCCGCTCTCACGATCTTACGCCCCATGCCGCCAGTGTGCGAGAGTACGCTTTCGGCGACAGTATCAGCCGCATCCATTGGAACAGCACGGCCCGACTGGGCAAGCTGATGTCTAAAGAGTTCGACCTGGGCCTGTCCTCCGACGTCTGGCTTCTGGTGGACCTTCACCGAGACGTTCAGGCAGGCGACCTGGACGAAAGCACCGACGAGTACGCAGTGTCAATCGCCGCGTCACTGGCTAGCAAGTATCTGGATGCCCAACTTCCCGCTGGACTCGTCGCCTACGGAGACCAGCGTTACATGCTCCAGGCAGAGACCGGCGCGGGGCAGTTCGACAGAATTATGGAATTCCTGGCCATGAGCAAAGCCGAAGGGGACACTTCTCTGGAGCAGTTGCTGCCAATGGAGGAGCAACTCTGGGGCTATCACAGCGCCCTCGTTGTAATCACATCCTCCCATCACCTTGAATGGGTTTCTGCGTTAAAGGAACTGACCCGTCGGCGCGTGCGAATAGCCGTCATCTTGCTGGACGGTCAGAGTTTCGGAGGCATGTTCGACACGATGTCGGTGATCCCGGAACTATACGACGTGGGCATATCGCCCTACGTCGTTCGTCAGGGAGACAGCATCCCCGTTGCTTTGAGCCGCACATACACCATGCATGACGCCGCGCCGGAGGCTGCATCGTGAGCAGTTCAGGACTTGCCGCATTCGTGCCCGGTCGCGGAGGACCGGAACCCTCAACGCCCCTTCCCAAGCACCCTTTGCGAGTTTTCTATAACAGGTTCACTCCCAGCCAGGGTTGGGCCACCTTCGCGCTGCTGATTTTCCTGCTCCTCATCGTCGGCGACTCCGTCACTGTTGGCAACTGGGTGGAAACGCCAAGACTGACGTCAGTATTGATGTTCTCTGCCCTGACCGGCCTGTTGTTCGCGAAATTGAGATTGCCGTGGTTCCTTATGCTGCCGGCAGGCGTGATCTTGGGGGCCGCCATAGTTCTGTGGCAGTCCACAGCGCTGGCTGAGAACCAGGACTCGTTCACAGACAGCCTGAGAGAGATATTCACGCGGCTCGACGTCTGGTACGACGCCGCCAACAGCGACGACGGGATTAGCACTGACCTCATGCCGTTCTCTCTGATCCTGATCTCCTCCTCATGGATACTCGGGTTCTTCAGCGCATGGTTCATATTCAGAAACAACAACATCTGGTTCGCTGTGGTGTTCGGCGGGACCGCGATGTTGACCAACCTCAGCTTTCTGCCCGAAGCGTTTGCGGCCAGGTTCTTCATATTTGTCCTGATTGCCATGCTCTTGGTCGTGAGAATGAGCATCATTCAACGCCACGAAACTTGGCGGAGCATCAGCATCCGTTTCACGCCAACCACTGGATGGTTAACTCTCCACGCGACTCTGTGGTTCAGCATCATAGTCATTGTGTTGGCCGCTATGCTGCCTCTCAAGATTTACGTATCAAAGCCAGTCGCAGACATCTGGAGAGTGGGGCGGACGCCGGTCTCCTCAATGGAAGATGTTTTCGTTCGACTGTTCGCAACGATTCCTTCCAGAATGGACACGTCAGGCCGATTCTTCGGAAAGACGCTGCCATTCATGGGCAAGATATCCTTCGGTGGAGAGGTTGTCGCCTGGACCAACAGCGAATACCCCTCATACTGGTTGTCCCAGGCATACAACTATTACACATCCCAGGGATGGATCGCGTCCGAAACGGAGCGGATCGATGTCGGCCCGGAAATCCTACCCCCTCCCAACCTCGACAGCCTGAAACGCGTCGACGTAACACAGATTGTTCAGCTTGGATTCGACACCAATCGATTCCTGATTGGCGGAGGGTTCGATTGGGTAAGCCAGCCTTCGGTGGCAGAATCGCTGACTCCGAGAAAGTTCACAATCGACATCAACGATGACGCTTTCGATGTCGAGTATCCCAAAGACATTCAGGCGCTCTCTGAGAGAATGAGGACCCAGGTCCGAATGCCCCAGGCGAGCGTTGCCAATGGCTTCATCACCGCCCTGCTTCCCAACGATCTGGTGCTGACCGATATCCAGGAAGATGCCGACGGCGAAGTCGAACTCATCACGTTGCAGCGAAAAGCTCCAATATCCCCGGACCTGGTGGCCTGGCAATTCAAAGATGAACTGCCAGAAACCCAACCCTACAGCATGGTGTCGCTCGTGTCCGTCGCAACAGACGAAGACCTGCGAGAAGCGGACACTGGTTACAGCAGTTTCATAACAGACCATTACGTCCAGTTGCCCTCCACCCTGCCTCAGAGGGTGCGAGACCTGGCAGAGTCCCTCACTGCCAACGCGGACAACCCCTTCGACAAAGCGGTGGCGGTCCAGAACTATCTGAGGGGGCCTGACTTCGTATATTCCCAGGACATTGACGCTCCCCCCAGAGACTCCGACGGGGTGGACCACTTCCTGTTCGACTCCAAGATCGGATACTCGGATTACTTCGGGTCGTCGATGGCCGTATTGATGCGCGCCGCTGGCGTTCCTGCGCGTCTGGCCGCCGGATACGCTCCAGGCGAGGCCGAGCCGAACACGGACCAGAGGTACGTCAGGGACTCGGACAGCCACGGCTGGACACAGGTCTATTTCCCGAACTATGGTTGGATAGACTTCGAGCCAACTCCCAACTGGCCGTTCCAGACACGCGCTGTCTCAACGCCCAATCCCTTCGTATCGTCTGAGTTTGATGCCGACGCCGATCCCATTGATTCGCTAATTCGAGACGAAATTGATCCGTTCATCGAACTGGTGCCTGATGACCCTGGAGTGGAACAGGGGTTCGCCAACGCATTCACGTTCGATGTCACCCCCTACCTCATGCCGGTGGGTATCGCGCTGGGAGTCCTCGTCGCTCTGTTCGTAATATTCCAGGTTGCCTGGAATTTCGGGCTTGGAAGCATGACCGCCCTGGAGAAGACTTACACCAAGATGGGCCGCCTGGGCTGGCTGGCCGGAGTGGGCCGCAAGCCCCACCAAACCCCCTGGGAGCATGCCGCGGCCATTGGTCTGGTGTCCCCAGATGCCGGTGATGACGCGAGGAAAATCGCATCCCAATTCGCGGTGTCGATGTACGGCCATCAGGAACCGGATGAAAATGCCCTAGAAGAATTGGCAGAGGCGTGGAAGAATGTGCGCATGGGACTGATCGTCCGGACATTCAGGCGCATGGTCCCTCAACCCAACGCACAACCTCAACAGGCCAGGTGACCCACATGGACATTTACTACGACATATTCGAGACCCCCTTCGGTTGGATGGGACTTCTGGCCTCGGATAAGGGACTGCGAAACACCACTCTTCCTCAGAACTCTCCCGACATTTGCTATGAAGAACTCGGCCCGGAAGTTGTTGACGCTGTCCAGGACTCAGAACGATTTGATGAGCTTCGCCAGCGGATAGTAGATTACTTCGAAGGGGCGCCGGAAACATTTGAAGACGTCCCGTTCGACCTTGAAGGCGCCTCTGATTTCTATCTCGCGGCGTGGAGAGCATGTCAGTCCATTCCCCACGGTGAGACCCGGACTTACGGCTGGCTGGCAGAACAGGCGGGCAAGCCCCGCGCTCCCAGAGCCGCAGGGCAAACGATGGCGAGGAACCGCCTGGCCATCATCGTCCCGTGTCATCGCGTAATCGCCGCCGACGGAAGCCTCAGAGGCTTCGGCAAGGGCACAACGCAACTGGACCTCAAGAGACAGCTACTCAACCTCGAAGCGGGCCAGTTAACGCAACTGATTTAATAATACTCGGATCGGAAAAACACTATCGCAAACGGGAGCAGTGCCGCGAGTATGCAACACTGCTCCCTTCAGCCGGTCGGTCACGTTAAGAGCTATTCTTTCGGACGGTCGATCTGTACCTCTCTCACGAGAAACGCGTCCCCAACCTTCAACGGGATGCCCCACCTCGATTCATCTGCGTATGTCCATTCCACCTCACCGCGATAGTGCGAGATACCTCCGGAATTTTGTTCACAATCCCCTTGATAACAGACCTTAGACACCGTCTCGGCCTGAAACAGGTCTCCCCCTCTGGTCTTCTTGAATTCTGAAACATGGAAGGGCATCAAGAACAGGTTAGGAACGAATATGCTATCCTCCGCGATTTCCTCCACACTAGTTTCGCCGGAAGTTGAATCATACTCCTCATACTTGCTACCGCTCAACAGACTGTATGATCCGACTGTGTATATTGTGCCGTCTGCTATCGACTCGATTGGATCGGATTCAATTACCGTGTCTGTCCATTCCGTAACCGAAACATACTCCAATCGATGGACTTCTCCGATAATCGTTCCGTTCCAAGAAGGGCCATCTGTTTCATAGACCGTCGTGAGAGGCGGCCAGTACCCTATCTCAGCCGTTGCGTCACTCTTCATCGATATGAAGATAGTCACACTGCCGATGGACAATAGGCTCGCAATCACGAGGAAGGCGAGTATGCGCTTTCTCCTCGATACTGTGAACATGGTTTCCTCCATTCGAACCAAGTGAATTATAATCCACATCTTGGTTCAATGGGGATATTACCCTGCCGACCGACTAAGGTTTCCAGCCACAAGGCAATACTCTGAACTCGATACAGAACAACTACCGTGAGTTCACACGAGTCTGGGATTTATGCGTAGGTTTAGCATTAGTCACGCCTTTTTAGGATGACCGATAGGCCAAACTAGCAACACAAAGGGAGGTTTTGAAACTCCCCTTGGTGAAGATACTCCATGTGTACGGTCCGAAAGATTCCTCGACGCTACCCCTCGTCCGTGAAATCGACGCCCATCTCTGACTTCATGAGCTCCTGCGCTCGCGTCAGGTCATCCTCATCCACGAGAATTCGACAGGGGTATGCGGACACACCGAGGAACGATTGTGTGTCCCCTGCCCGCACTCTGGCGCGCACGCCATGCGAAGACAGCAGTTCAGCCCACATCTCGGCGATCAGCTGGTCTGGCGCCGTAATCAGGTTAGTCCAACTCAATTCACAAGAGTCTCCACGGTGACGTCGCCCGAATCTCCCAGCAGGTCCTGAAGGCGGACGGTCAGGTCCTCGCTGGCGTTAACCTTGACCATTGACCACTCCAGCTTGAACACCTGGCCCTGGGCCGCGATTTCAAGGCTCACCTCGTCCTCTCCGACGAACTCCAACAGCAGACGTTTGATGTCATCCAGCATGAGCTGGTCATCGGCCACGCTGTCAGACTCCACGATGCGCAGGTTCAGCCTCTGAGGAACGGCGAGTTTGGAGTGAGCCAATCCTGGGCCACTGCTCGATTCCCCATTTCCATTGCTGCCGTTCGCGCCATTCTCCACGATCTCTATTGGCGGTTTGATGTCAGGGGCGGGCGTTCCGGTTCCGTTTTGTTCTGGTTGACTCGATTCGGTCACAGGCGTCTCTTCTGTTTCATTAGAATTGTTCGATGATGAATTTTCGACATCCTCGGGCGAGTATTCCTCGGCGTCCTGACAGGACATGCTGACCTCGTCGTCTCGGAATCGCACAGCCCCGGCCACGGCGACCAGTTTCCCTTCTTCCCACAGGCCCTGGGTCGCCTCCATCTTGTCCTCCCAGACGAACACGTCAATCGTGCCGTCCATCAGGGACACGGTGGCGATCATGAATGGCTTGTTCTTGCGCGTGAAGCGCTGAATAACGGTGGAAACCTGACCGACTATGGAAATCTTCTTCCCTGACAGGTGTTGTCCGATATCGCTCTTGGATATGATGGTGTCTGAACCAGCAGACCGTAACAGGGCGGCCAGATGATTGGTGCCAGACAAGGACAACCCCAGTAGTTCGCGCTCCCACTCCTCGGTCTCGCTGTCAGAGGCTTTGTCATCCGGCAGTGTGATGTTGGCGAGAGGTGTCGGCACCGAATCTCCGAACAGATCGAACATGGAAGTCTGGTCCGACTCTCTGAGTCCCGCCTCGCTGTGCGCCAGACTCAGAATCCGCTCCGCGACCGACAGCAAGGCGCCCCGGTCTCCGAAATCATCGAAGGCGCCCGCTTTGATCAGGCTTTCCAGGTTGTTCTTCTTCAGTCCGCTAAGGTCAGCGGCCCGGCACATCTGCTCGATGGACTCGAACGGCCCTTCCTCTTCGCGGGACTCCAGAATAGGCTCAATCGCGCCCGGGCCTACTCCCTTGATAGCCGCCATCCCAAATATGATCTCAGGCGAGCCACCGTCCTGCTTTCTGATCGTGAAATCTGTGCCGCCAGTATTGATATTCGGCAATCTGACCGGAATGTTCATTCGTTGACAGTCCACCACCGCGCTGATGGTGCGGTCAGAACTGCCCATGTAGGCGTTGAGCAGGGCCACCATGTACTCGGCGGGATAGTTGGCCTTCAGATACGCCGTCCAGTAGGAGATCAAGCCATAGCTGACGCTGTGGGCCTTGTTGAAGGCGTATCCGGCGAAGGGCTCGATTAGCGTGAAAATCTGCTCGGCCAACGACTGATCGAATCCAAGCTCCCTTCCGCCAGACAGAAACTTCTCTTTCTCCTGGGCCATGATTGCGGGGATTTTCTTGCCCATCGCCTTGCGCACGATGTCGGCCTCGCCCAGAGAGTAACCGGCGAATGTCCGAAACAGATGCAGCACCTGGTCCTGATAGACAATGACGCCATAGGTCTCTTCGAGAATTTCCTCCAGCGCGGGGTGCGGATAGGACGGCAACGTGCGCCCGTGCTTTGCGTCTATGAAGGTGCCGATGTGCTCCATAGGGCCAGGACGATACAGCGCAATCATCGCCGCGACGTCGCCCAGCGAGGTTGGCTTCAACTCCTTGAGGTTGCGGGTCATCCCTCCGCCTTCCATCTGGAACACGCCTACCGTCTCGCCTCGGGCCAGAAGATCATAGGTGTTGCGATCGTCCAGAGGAATGTCATTCAGCGCGAAAGTGATGCCCTGGTGTTCTGCGATCAGATCACGGGCCTTGGCCAACACCGTGAGGTTGACGAGGCCTAGAAAGTCCATCTTGAGCAGTCCCAGCGCGGCGACAGGGTCCATCGCGTACTGGGTGGTGGTGAACACGCTGTTCTCATCGTTCTTGCTCGGGCGTTGCAGAGGAACGACGTCGGTCAGCGGCTCCTCAGAGATCACCACTGCGGCTGCGTGGGTGCTGGAATGCCGTGTGAGGCCTTCCAGTCCTTCAGCCGTCTCGACGAGTTTCTTGACAGTCTCATCAGAGTCGATGGCTTGCTGAAATTCTGGGTTCAGTTCTTTTGCTTCTTCCAGCGTGACTCCCAGCTTTGTTGGGATCATCCTCGCAACCTGATCAACCTCGCCATAAGGCATCGCCAGGGCGCGTCCCACGTCTCTCAGGACGCCCTTGGCGCCCATCGTCCCGAATGTGATGATCTGAGCAACATGGTCGCGACCGTACTTGTCGATGCAATAGTTGATGACTTCCTCGCGGCGGTCATCCTGGAAATCCATGTCGATGTCCGGCATCTCCTTGCGTTCCAGGTTCAGGAACCTTTCGAAC
>JASLRP010000347.1 GCA_030743915.1 SAR202 cluster bacterium
ATTACGTAATCAGGAGTTGATACCTATAATCATGGGTGTATTATAATGCCTATATGCCGTTAATGCCCGTATAATAGGCAGTATATTGAAGTTTCTCAAGTGAACGCCAATCATCAATTTGGTCTATCTGGGAAATACGGGCTTACGTCATAACCGTCACCAACAACAGCACTTCCACCGCCGCGACTAACGTCCAGATCAAGGACAAGCTCTCGCTCGGAACGTCCCTGATCTCTGCCATTGCGACCGCAGGGTTGTGCACAGGAGGCACAGAGATTACGTGCACGTTCACCAGCCTTGCCGCTGGAGCCAGCACAACAGCAACTATTGTAGTCAAGGTCGACTCTAGCGCGTCCGGCTCCCTGACCAACGTCGCAACCACCACCGCTGACACCCTGGACAGCGTAATCAGCAACAACAGCTTCAAAGCCGTGACCGAGGTAACGAAGATGCCGCCTGTTCCCAGCGTGTCCGTGTGGGCACTGGCGGCGCTGTCCGCTGTCCTTCTGCTGACCTTCTCTGGCCGCATACGTCGGAGGATCATGCGCCGGTCTGCGGTTGGAGGATAGCGTCTGGACGGCCACCTCATCTCCGACGCTTCCGACTTCATGGCCGGCCAAATCTCGTGCCCAGACGGTGGCATAAGCTGTGCCTGAATTTTCAGATGCCCGCTCGTCGCGGGTCTAACCCCAGATTCCTCAATCCTCGCTCAGTTTTCGGTTCGCCACAAGCGCCTGTTTATAGAGGTTGTCAGTGGTTAATGCAATTTAGGCAGTTTTGCATATATTGCGTGATTATCTCTGTTATTTGGCATTTGCCCCCTGTTTCAAGCATTTTTGAGGGATGAACGTAGTGTTTAACAATAATATTTTCCCGCCGTAAACTGCGCATTGTCGCAGTATCACAACATCAGAGGGGCTCTCAATGAATCGTTTCGGCCTTATTCTCTTCGCAATCATGGTAACCGTTATCGGCGCCGCAGTGACCAGCGCTGTGTGGAATGGAGCAGCGTCAGCGCACGACGATGGCGAGTTGCCATTCGTGGAGTTCGACGAGGGCGTCGTCGGAAGTGTCAACGTACAAAACGATGTCCAAACAGTTGTGTTTAGCCCGAGCGGAAAACTGATCGACGCCGATGACTCATTCAACGATGCAGCGCCGACGTTGAAGATGCTGGGGGCTGTGGTAACCAAGACGTTCACAGATTTCACCTCGTCGAACCTGAGTTCCTTGCAACTCAACAATAATACTGCGACCCAGAATCCCAACTCCGATGATGTTCTGAGATTGACCTCCGCCGGCACAAATAAAAGTGGCAGCGCGTTTTTGACGGATACTATCTCCCTGGGAAGCCAGAGTTCGTTCAGCACTGCTTTTCAATTCCGCATCCACAGTAGTGGAGGCAGTTTTCAGGGTGGCGGAGCCGACGGCCTGGTGTTTGTCGTTCAGACCGTCAGCAACTCCGCAGGCACCACCGGCTCGGGCATTGGCTACAAAGGCATAAACAACAGCGTCGGCATTGAGTTCGACACCTTCAACAACGGCACCAGTGAAGGCGCCTGCGAATCGTCGTTCGGCGAAAACCATGTGGGGATCAACGTGGGGGGTAGCATATGTTCCAATCCCCAGATCGACGTGACCAGCAGCCTGGGGGCGCTGGACGCCGGCACCACCTTCTTTGCCTGGGTAGATTTCGATGGGTCATCAAATGACTTGGAAGTGCGACTCTCTACCACTGCTTCGCGGCCCTCGACAGCGCTGCTGTCCAAGAATGTTGACCTGGTCGCTGAATTAGGCACGTCCGACGCTTTCGTAGGATTCACTTCGGCTACGGGCGGATCATTCTCCGCCCACGATATTGTGGCCTGGCAGTTCACAAACAGCTTCCAGCCCATTCAAGAAATCGTGCCTGATCCAGAGGCAGACCTTGAGTTGACCAAGACCGATTCGCCAGATCCTGTGATCGCTGGCGCCAACCTGACTTACACGATTACTGTCACCAACAACAGCACATCAACTGCCGCATCCAATGTACAGATCAAGGACAAACTCCCATCCGGAACGTCTCTGGTCTCTGCCGTTGTCACCGGAGGGTCTTGCTCAGGAACGACAGAAATAACATGTTCATTCAGCAGTCTCGGCGCCGGATCGTCCACCGTTGCAACCATCGTGGTCAAGGTCAACACTGGCACGTCCGGCACGCTGACCAACGTCGCCAGCACAACCTCTGACACGTTGGACCCCGTAGCCAGCAACAACTCTGCGCAGACGACGACTCAGGTGGCCACTCCCACCGCCGACCTCGAGTTGACCAAAACCGACTCGCCAGACCCTGTGATCGCTGGCGCCAACCTGACCTACGTGATAACTGTCACTAACAACAGCACATCCAATGCCGCAACCAACGTACAGGTCACGGACGCGCTCCCGACAGGGACGACGCTGGTATCTGCTGTTGCAAACGGAGGAGGGTCATGTAGTGGGACGACAAGTATAAACTGTACATTCAGTACCCTGGCTGCAGGAGCCAGCGCCACAGTAACTATCGTGGTCACGGTTAACACCGGAACGTCCGGTCCGCTGACCAACGCCGCGACCGCTACCTCCGACACGTTGGACACCGTAACCAGCAACAACACGGCGCAGACGACAACTCAAGTGTCTACCCCCGCCGCAGACCTCAAGGTGACCAAGACCGGGTCTCCAGACCCTGTGATCGCAGGCACCAACCTTACCTACGTGATAGTTGTCACCAACAACAGCACAACAACCGCCGCCACCAACGTTGAGGTCAAGGATAAACTACCGCCTGGGACGTCTCTGGTTTCAGTGAACGCCACCGGAGGAGGGACGTGTAGTGGGACGACAGACATAACCTGCACGTTCAGTAGTCTGGCCCCAGAAAGCGCAGTCGTGGCAACCATCGTGGTCAAGGTTGACGTTGGCGCAACCGGTTCGCTGACCAACGTGGCGACCACAACCGCCGACACATTGGACAATGCAATCGGCAACAACAGCTTTAAGGCCGTGACTCAGGTATCGCCACCCTCGCCAGTCCCCAACGTGTCTCCGTGGATGCTGGCCGCGCTGGCCGGTGTGCTCCTGCTGACCTTCTCAGGCCCCGTGCGTCGGAGGATCATGCAGCGTTCCGAGGTGTAGGTTCAGACGGTTTGATTTAGCTCTGTCAATC
Organism: SAR202 cluster bacterium; assembly: GCA_030743915.1. GTDB lineage: Bacteria > Chloroflexota > Dehalococcoidia > Lucifugimonadales > UBA1123 > UBA1123. The sequence goes on from JASLRP010000347.1 coordinate 3,191, forward strand.
TGAGACCACAGACGAGGAGTCTGGTTGCCGTTCGGAAACGGCAGTATTGCCAGCGACCAGACTCTTCACTCCACTCAACATGACATTGGGAATGTCTCATCACCAGACCAGAGGTTAGACGACCACCACATCGTTCTCCAGCGTGCCGATGCCGGATATGGACATCGTGACCACGTCCTCTTCTTGAAGCGTGAACTCCGGAGGCGGCACTATGGCCGTTCCCGTCAACACGGTCGTCATGTTGGGGACGTAGTTGTAACGCTGGAGCCAGTCGGCCAGTTCCTCGCAGGTCCGAGCCATCTCTGATGTGGATGTCTCGTCGTGCCACACGTCCTCGCCGTTTCGGGTTATGGTGCAGGCGATTGACAGGTCTCGAACGTCGGGCATGGACTCTGCCGAAACGAAGCACGGCCCGATGGCGCAGCATCGGTCGAAGACCTTCGCCTGGGGCAGATACAGTGGGTTTTGGCCCTCGATTGTGCGGCTGCTCATGTCGTTGCCGATTGTGTAGCCGATGATTTCGTCCTTATAAAGGACGAAGGCCAACTCCGGTTCTGGCACGTTCCAGTCGGAGTCGCCCCGGATGCCTACCGACTCAAACGGCCCGACGCACCGATCGGGTGTCGCTTTCAGGAACACCTCAGGACGCTCAGCCGAATAGACGTTTGAATACACGTCCGGCGTGTCACTCTCGCGGATGCGCTCCAACTCGCTGGACTTGTACGTGACGCCGGCGGCCCAGACCTCTGGCGGCTCAAAGGGACGGTCCAGCCGGTAGTACGATTCGCCTCCACGGGACATGTCCATCAACTCGCCCAGGTCGAATCTGTCGGCGTCGCCATCGCTGAGAATCCGAGAGGCGATCTCGTCAATGTTCGTGCCTGAAAGGGACGCCGCCAGCGCCAAGTCTTCCAGTTCGGTCAGGTCCGGGTCGATGGACGTGAGGTCCAGAAGCAGGCCGTCTTCTGGCTCTGCTGTCAGTCTGTTGTCTCCGTCGTTGGATATCAGGGCGTAGTAACGCATCGGTCGAGCTACCTCCATGTGCTTGAAACGACGATCTATCGCTGAATTGGCCGAGATGGAATGTACGGTATGCGGAGCCGAGGGTCAAGCGTCGGCGTATCGCGACCCGGCCAGTATCGCGCTTCCGGGCATCAGCGCCGCCTGAGCAGGGGTCGAATCCGGATGGCACTCCAGGTAGGACATCACCATGCGGTATCCCAACGTGTTGCCGGTCCACTGGGGCACTCTGTCGTTGTCGCCAAACAGCATCCTTCGGATCTCCGTGGTGTCTGAGACCGCGAACCGGCGGCGCACCCTGGGCCAGATGCGCTCGCTTTCTTCTTCATCTAGCGCGTCCGTCCAGGCCGGTGTGACCTCCGACATTACACTCAGGGCGAAAGCATCGGCCACGCCCTCCGCAATCATGGCGTCCAACAGCGTCTCAGGCTCCTGCGTCTTCGTGTACACCAGCCTGCCCCCGGATATTCCCCTGGGAAACAACAGATTGCGCACCAGGTGAGCGTACTCGTGGACCACCGTGTAGGACAGCCAGTCCTGCCAATTTTCCACGGGCCAGACGAACACCAACGTGGCCTGCGTTCCCAGGCTGAACCCCAGCACGCCGTTCATCTGGTTCAACAGCACGCTGCTCTCGCCATCGCCCGGCAGAATAACGATTCGAGAGTTCAGGTCTGGACGCGCCAGCGCCTGTGCCGCCTTGCCCAAAGCCCTCTCTGCCACGCTTTTTGCATCGTCGTTCTCCAATTTGTCCAACGCCGCAAGGAGTTCAGGGACGCTGGGATCCCCCAATTGAGTAACGGCGGTGCGCTGACCCATATCAATAAAAGCCGGGTGAAGCGTCGAGAGTTGGTTGCGAACGTACTCCCGCATCCGGGTTTCGATAGCGTCAACCGCCTTCATCGCAGGCAGGCCCTCAGACTGTCTGGCGAAGTGGCTCACCACTCGATATGCCGGTATAACAGAAACCGCCACGGTCTCACCTCCTCAACCTTTGGGTTAAATTGGGCGAAATGATTGTTGACACAATTGAGACACGATAGATATACTTTTCCAAACAGGAGAGGAAGCGCTCAAAGGCTGTGACGCAAATTCTCGCGAAAGCCATCCACGAGGTGTTCAGGTAGTGGCTCTGCCCTACCGAAACCTCAACCCCCAAAATCCCTCTCGAACTGTCCCACTCAACACCCGAGTATTTCCTGTAGCCGGCATTTTGGATTCACGACGCGCGCTGTCTGTTGCGCTCCCTTCCGAAATGGGCTTAGAACATCCGAAGGTAATCTGCACCCAGCCCGCGAGAATCGCTGGCCGTCCTCCACAGGGCTAAGGAGTAACTTTGCCATGACCAAGATGATATTTGTTACCGGCGGCGTTGTCAGTTCTGTTGGCAAAGGTGTTAGCGTTGCCTCGATTGGTCGAATACTCAAGAGCCGGGGAGTGTCCGTCTCTCTACTCAAGTTGGACCCTTACCTCAACGTCGATCCCGGAACCATGTCACCTTACCAGCACGGAGAGGTGTACGTCACCGAGGATGGCAGCGAGACAGACCTGGACCTGGGGCACTACGAGCGTTTCGTGGACATCGACCTGTCCCAGCTATCTAACGTCACCGCCGGTCAGATTTACAGCGATGTCATCGCCCGCGAACGCAAGGGCGAGTTCCTCGGCGGCACGATTCAGTCGATACCCCACGTCACCGACGCCATCAAGGAGCGAATGATGCGGCTGGCAGAGGCCAGCAATGCCGATGTCATCGTGGTGGAGGTCGGCGGCACGGTGGGCGACATTGAGGGCCTGCCCTTCCTTGAAGCCATCCGTCAGATGCGCCGCGAGATCGGCAAGGACAACGTGTTCTACACCCACGTCACCTACCTTCCATATATTTCCGCCACCCAGGAGTTGAAGACCAAGCCCACCCAGCACAGCGTCCGCGAGCTTCGGAGCATCGGTATCCTGCCTGACGCCATCATCTGTCGCAGTGACTACGAGGTGGACGAGGACATCAAGTCCAAGATTTCGGTTCACTGTGACGTGCCGGTCGAGGCGGTTATAACGCTACCCACCGTGTCCAGCGTCTATGAAGTCCCGCTCATTCTTCAGGAAGAGGGGCTGGGCGATCTGATAAAGGAGACACTGGACCTTCAGTTCCAAAAGCAGGACCTTGTTGACTGGCGAAACCTTGTGGCGGCAATTCAGAAGCCCAAAGAATCGCTGCCTGTCGCCGTTGTGGGCAAGTACGTTGACCTCCAGGACTCCTACATTTCGGTCAAAGAGGCCCTGCTCCATGCCGGACTCCACTACGACAGGGACATAGAGGTCCGTTGGGTCAGCGCCGAGGAGATTGAAGAGGTTGGCGCTGACGATCTTCTCGAGTCAGTCTCTGGCATCGTCGTGCCGGGAGGCTTTGGGCCTCGCGGTTTCGAGGGCATGATCGAAGCCGTCCACTACGCCCGCGATCACGAAGTGCCCTTTCTGGGGTTGTGCCTGGGACTTCAGGCGATGGTGGTAGATGTCGCGAGAAACCTGATGGGCAAGGAGGGGGCCAACTCGACAGAGATGGACCCAAACACGCCCCATCCCGTCATCGACTTGATGGAGTCTCAGAAGGACGTCGATGAGATGGGCGGTAGCATGAGGCTGGGCCTGTACCCCTGCCAGCTTGTCAAAGACACATGGTCTTCCAAGGCCTACGGACAGGAAGTCGTGCAGGAGCGTCACCGCCATCGCTGGGAATTCAACAACACCTTCCGGGAGGAATTCGAAGCGGCAGGACTGTGGCCCTCCGGCCTTTCTCCCAACGGCAAGCTGATCGAGATAATGGAGTTCGCAGGCCACCCGTTCATGGTCGGGACGCAGTTCCACCCGGAGTTTCTGTCCCGCCCCAACAGGCCCCATCCGCTCTTCAGGGAGTTCATCGGCGTGGCCAAGGACACTGTGAGGGAGGGAGGTCAGCGCCACCTCCCGCTGGTGGGCGCTGACTCGGCAGGAAACTAGGGTCGTCCAGTCGTGGTTTCAACAGGCAGCAATAAGGGGTACATTTTACCCATGGAGAATATGGCTCAAAACGCAATTCGGATAGATCACAGAATCACGAAAATTCGACGACAAATTGCTAGCTAGACTAATCCCAGGCGCTATGGTATGCTTTTGGTAGTATCCTCCCCTTTTATCGTCCTTGCATCGCCCCGCGTCATTAGCTTCTGCCATGCGAATACAGAAGTCGTTTCGGACACCGATATTGCATAACGTAACGCTGCCTTCTCAGTTGGTCAGCCCAAACCTGCTCAACTGTGCCTGTAATCCAAAAGCATCACGCGAAGTCGAAAACGCGGTATGACATTGTAGGATTGGCGCTCAAAATATCGGCCAGCAAACTTGATCCAGCGCGTAGTCGGAACCCGTCCCTCTCGCTGATTACCACCACCCATGCACTAACCGGTCCCCTTCGGAAACTTTTGAGTTTCGAGATGGGAAAATATTTTCAGGAAACAACAAACCTGAACACCGACAAAGCCCGGAGCTTGAAATGAACCTGACAGAAATCCTAACCAAGTCAACAGATGAGCTCGTTAAGATTGCTTCCGATCTCGGCGCAATCGACAACGGCACCCCCCAAAAGAGGCAGGAGCTAGTCAGCCGCGTGCTGAAAGCCTACGCCGAAAAAGAAGGCCCTATCGTGGCCGGCGGCGTCCTGTCTATCGTCAACGACGGTTACGGATTCCTGCGCCAGAACAACGCCAGCGCCGGGGCCGGAGACGTGTACGTCTCACAGTCTCAAATCAGGCGATTCGGGCTTCGCACCGGCGACTTCGTCACAGGCCAGGTCCGCCCTCCCAAAGACGGCGAGAGGTACTTCGGGCTGGTCAGGGTCGAGTTGGTCAACGAACTGGAACCGGACGCCACTCGCAACCGGCCCAAATTCGAGCAACTCACCCCCATCTTCCCCAACGAACGCATCCAACTTGAAACCACCTCCAAAGAGCTTTCAACACGATTGATCGACCTTCTGGCGCCCATCGGGCGAGGCCAGCGAGGTCTCATCGTCTCGCCGCCCAAAGCAGGCAAGACCACGCTTCTGAAACAGATGGCTCACGGTATCTCGGCCAATGCTCCGGACATCCACATCATGGTCGCCCTCATCGGCGAGCGACCAGAGGAAGTCACTGACATGCGCCGCACCGTGGACGGCGAAGTGTACAGTTCGACCTTCGACGAACCTGTCGAGGACCACTGCAGGGTCGCTGAGGCGGTCTTGGAGCGCGCTAAGCGGCTCGTAGAGGCCGGACGGGACGTTGTGGTGCTGCTTGACAGCATTACGCGGCTCACAAGGGCTTACAACCTCGCAGTGCCCACCAGCGGGCGCACCTTGTCCGGCGGCATAGACCCCGTCGCCCTGTATCCGCCCAAGAAATTCTTCGGCGCGGCGCGCAACACCGAAGAAGGCGGAAGCCTGACGATCCTGGCAGCCTGCCTGGTCGAGACCGGCAGCCGCATGGACGACGTGATCTACGAAGAGTTCAAAGGCACAGGCAACATGGAGGTCCACCTGGACCGTCGATTGTCCGAGCGTCGGATCTACCCGGCCATCGACATCGAACGCAGCGGGACCCGGCGCGAGGAACTGCTCATGGACGAGGCCACCCTGCGACAGGTCTGGCTACTGCGCCGCATGGTGAACATGATCTCCAACGACCAGAAACTCCACGGAGAGGGCGCGGAGAAGCTCCTGGAGCGTCTGCGCAAGTCCAAGACCAACCAGGAGTTCCTCACCAACCTGAGCAAAGGCGTGTAAAGCTTCCGACCGCCATTCTCTGTTCCCCCATGTGTGCTTTTCCGTTCGTCTTCGACTTACGGCTCAGATATGCATCCGCCAGCGCTTGATAATGCGTCCTATATTGCATCCATCAATGTGCATCGTACACGTCATTAATTGCGCAATTTCTGGGGTTATTTGTGCCTCAAATCAACAATCGGAATGTCACCAAAGTCATACAGGAACTCATTGACAAGGGAACGGCGCGTCGTATATAGTTTCGCTGGCTTCAGGATAATATTTGCATGTGGTCGAGCGGAGCACACAGCGTCCATGAAGCGTTTCCTAAACGGACATGTTGCGGCGAAGCGTAAAAACTCGCTGGAATGACGTTTGGAAGCCTGTGAGCGCCTTGACAAAACCCTGTCGTTCGTTGTACAAATTCTACGGTCAAAGTCTCTGAAGAGAGGTCCGGATGCAGGCGTCCAGCCGCATCTCCAAAAGATCGGTCGCATCCCTTTGGACAGCAGCACGCATGTCCGGGGAAATTGTTTTGTCTATAAACCAACGGTCATCATCCAAAAGTCATCGCGGAGACCTAAGGGGGTAATAAGTGAAAAGTAGAACTCGGCTCATACCACTAGTAGTAATCGCGGCAGTCCTCATGTCGTTGATTTTCATCATTCCTGTCTTTTCAGCGACAGGGGCGGTGAAGTTTATCGATTCGACGGATCCGTCGAAAGACCTGACTTGGGCGCGCCAAGGCGGTAACGTCGGTCTCCAAGTGACAGACTCTGACCTGGACGTGGCGGTAAAACGAGTCCTCCTCCCGGCGGACTACACAACTAATACGGCCACTGCTGCTACCACCAAGGGTTCTAGCTCGGTGACCCTCAGTACCACCACCACGATGTCTGCAACACCCTCCACCACCACCACGCTCATCGCAAAGGATGACACGGTGCTGATCGGCAATGAAACCGTCAGAAAGGTCGTCAGCGCGTCAACCACCGCAGGCACCATCGTGTTGAACAA
>JASLRP010000348.1 GCA_030743915.1 SAR202 cluster bacterium
AGCTCCCAATGCTGATTGAGTCCAATCAGGACAGCGGCGGCATCGGCGCTTCCACCTCCCAGACCTGCCGAAACCGGAATTCGTTTCTGAATATTGATTCGGGCGCCGAGAGCGGTGTTGGACCGTTCTTTAAGCAATAGCGCGGCACGGTAGGCTAGATTGTCCCGCACATCCAACCCTTCGATGTCGCATTCCATCTCCAGGGAATCGCTCTGATCAATGCTCACGGTATCGCACAAAGAAATCGTCTGGATCACCGAAACGATCTCATGGTACCCATCGTCCCGGCGACCCAGGATTTCCAGAGTCAGGTTGATCTTTGCGTGGGCATCGAGCGTCAGCATGATGATTCGAGGTCTAAGGGTATTTGTGTCATTGGTTCAAGGTGCGCCACCGATCGTAAACCTGTCCCCACTCACGCACGGATAAGGTTTCGGGGCGTCGCTTTGGGTCGATTTCAGCCGCATCGAGCAGATCGCTGGCAACTTCGCCGGTCACGTTCAGTCCATTCTTCAGACTGTTTCTGATCTGTTTACGTGGAGCGCTGAATCCTGCGATCACCAGATCAAAAAAACCCTCCTCCGAGTCCAGATCCAACGCGGGTTCGTCGAACACATCGATACGGACGACCGCCGAGGTGACTTTCGGAGCAGGCCGGAAGGCTTTAGGAGGCACAGAAAACGCGACCTTCACCGATCCGTAAAGTTGTACCATCACTGATAACAGCCCCATGTCTCCCGGTTCGGCAGCCATCGTTCGAGCGACCTCTCGCTGCACCATGAAAACGAGCAGGGACGGTTTGCGTTCGGCAGTCAGGAATCTTCTGACGATTCGATTTGCGGCGTAGTACGGTAGATTCGCGACGACTTTGTAGCTTTCGTCAGCATTGAATATCTGATCCAGTGAGATATCCCGAGCGTCGCCGCGGATGATCTCGACTCCAATGTCGTCCGAATACCGCGACTCAAGTTGTGCTGCCAGTTCTGAGTCCAACTCCACCGCCACCAGTCTCTGAGATGCTTCAGCCAGATGCCGGGTCAGCGCTCCTCGGCCGGGACCGATCTCAAGGATTGTGTCATCAGGACCGACTTCGGCGGTGGAGACGATTTTCCTGGCGACTCGAGAGTCAACGAGAAAGTTTTGGCCCAGAGATTTTTTGGGTCTGGAGCGCGGGGCGGATGGGACGATAGGTCCACTGTCGGAAGTCATGGGAGTTGCCGTAGAAATTTGGGGCATAGTGAAGAAGAAATGTTAGGTCGTGCACCACCCTTTGATCCCTTCCGCCGACATTTTCGACGGCTCCAACTCAAGTCAGGTGAACCTGCGGCGCACGAAAGTTACCACTTACCGCTGCTTTCTTCCGAACCTGACGGAGTTCGCGGGCTTCCGCCGCGCAGGACCCAACTCTCAACACCGGACACCGCCGACAGAGGTTGCGCAAAGAAGACCTCAGGGAGGAGTTCAGCCTCGCTAGAGCGGATTGCGAGTTCAGGGCACCGCTATCTCCCCGCCTAGCACGACCTGACTTTATGGTAGGTCACGGCCTATGCTGTGTCAATCGCAAACCTGACGCCACCAAGGTTATTTTACGAACGGTACTTGAGAACGAACCATAGCGTCTTCGATTCGAATTTTGTGAGACAACACCACTTGCTCAGGCAGCGAATCGACAGGATGATATCGAAGGTCGGTGCTTTCTTCCGACATCTGGAGCGCTCCACCTGTCGGAGTGCATTCAAAAACGGTGGACAGAATGTGAAAGGTATTGCCATCCGGATACTGGATGAAACAGAGACTGTCAGGGTGCGAGTAAATGCCGACAAGCCGGGTAACCTGCACCTCCAGGCCCGTTTCCTCGAATACCTCACGGACCACGGCGTCTTGCGCCGATTCTCCGATCTCGACGTGTCCGCCGGGCAATCCCCACCAGCCGTTGTCGGAGCGTTTCTCCAACAGTACCCCGCCTTCGTCATCGAATATTATTGCGTTGGCGCCTACTCCAAGGCGCTCTGGCCTCTTGGCCAGGGGTTGGCCGGTATTGTCTCGATATTTCGTCCAGTCGAATTCAAAATCCATCGTCACTCCGATCTTGAGGTGGAGCCAGTTGTCGACTCATGCGATCGCGACCCCGACTATGTTTGGAATCGTGATAGGCAAGCCAACTGAAAGACTGAACCTTCGCAACTCCACGTTGGAAAACCCCGCCAGCTCTATTTCGCCCGACAGGTCCCTGTTGAGGTTGCAACCAGTCGTGGCGAATTTCCAGAACGGGTTCAACAATCCCTGCCAGGCTTTGATTTTGCTGTGAGATGACACGACGTGTTCATAAAAGAGGAAACGTCCTCCGGGTTTCAACACCCTTCGGATTTCTGTCACCACGCGCTCGACGTCAGACACCATGCACAGCACCAATGTGGTAACGGCGGTGTCGAATGAAGCGTCGTCAAAAGGCAAGTCTTCGCCGAACCCAGGCGACACGTTCACTGACATTCCCAGTTGTCTGGCGTTGCGCTGCAGCCGATGGGCCATGTGCGGATTTGGTTCGACAAATGTCAGATCGACACCCGGCGGGTAGAATTTCAGATTGGCGCCTGTGCCGCCGCCTACCTCCAGCACCCTGCCGTCGGCCAGACCCGCCGTCAACCGCCTGTACGGGATGACTCTATTTTCGACGCCAGCATTCAACAGGTCATACCCCGCAGCGAACAATCGCTTGCTCAGACCGTTGTACCCCAGGCGCTCGTAATCGTGTTGTGTCATGGGCACAATTTGAGCAGTTTCAATCCCAAGTGTCAAACCTGCGCGATGCTATAATTCTGACAAACCCGCATAGAATTGGAGATTGAAATGGAGCTTCGAAACAAGGTCGCCATTGTAACGGGCGGAAACGGCGGACTGGGGCAGCGGATCTGTCATGCGCTGGCACAGGCAGGATGTCGTGTTGCGGTTGTATATGCGCAGAGTTCAGAAGAGGCGAAGGCCGTGGCTTCTAATATCGGCGGTCCAGAGCAAGCCGATGCCTTCGCTTGTGACGTGACCGACCCGGATCAGGTGGCCGCGCTGATTGCCGCTGTCGGCGACCGCTTCGGGGTTGTGGACATTCTTGTCAACGATGCGGCCTATAACAAGTGGATTCCCTTTGACGACATCGATGCTCTGACCAATGATGAGTGGTCAAAGATGCTGGATGTCAATCTGACCGGGCCGATGCTCACCACCAAGGCCGTCGTCCCAGGGATGCGCGCTCAAGGCAGCGGTCGCATCGTCAACATTTCCTCCGTGGCCGGATTGAGTCCGGGTGGATCGTCAATCGGTTACGCTGTTTCCAAGGCCGGGTTGATCCATCTGACCAGATGTATGGCCGTGGGCCTCGCTCCAGATGTGCTGGTAAACTGCATCGCCCCGGGCTTTCTGGAGGGCACCAGGGCCACGGCGAACCTTGACGTCGAGTACACGGAACGTGCCCGATTAGGGTCGCTTCTCAAACGCGCCGTTGACAAGGATGATATCGCCACACAGGTCGTCGAGTTTTGCCGGACCGACAGTGTCACAGGCCAGACCCTCGTCATGGATTCCGGAAGGTTCTTCCACTGAAGCACCGCCGGGATACGCTTGCGCATCTAAATTCATGAGTGTCGACAAATCCGGCATTCAATCACGAAAATCACCCACTAGGAAGTGACGAGATGGCAGATCAGAACATTCATTACGACGCGCTGATTATCGGTCAAGGAGCGTCGTCTTACGCGGCTGCGATGTATGCGGCCCGGTACCAGATGAAGCCCATCATATTCGGCGCGATATTCGGCGGTGAAACGGCGATCGGCGGCACAATCGAAAATTACCCCGGCTACCCCGAGATAGATGGCTTTGAGCTGATGATGAAGTTTCGAGAGCAGGCCGAAAAGTACGAAACGCCCATCGTGGACGAGAACATCGTCAAAGCTGAAAAACTGGACGATGGATTCATGGTGACGACCGAAGAAGGAGACACCTACCACGGCACGTCGATAATCCTGGGCGTCGGCAGAGAACGTCGAACGTTAGGCCTGGAACACGAGGCCGAGTGGACGGGACGAGGGGTATCTTACTGCGCGACCTGCGACGCTCCCATGCATAGAGGCAACACCGTCGCCGTCGTCGGCGGTGGCGACTCTGCGGTAAAGGGCGCTGTGCTGTTAGGCAAGTACGCCGAGAAAGTGTACATCGTCTATCGTCAGGACCGATTTACCCGTCCGGAACCGATCAATTTGTCCCAATTGGAAGCCGCAGAAAATGTGGTTTCGATATTCAACGCGCAGATCGTCGAACTGTTGGGTGATGACGGCCTCACCGGAATCATCATCGACCAGGAAATTGATGGCAGCAACCAGTTGACTGTTGACGGAGTGTTCATTGAGATCGGCGCCGACCCACGAGTAGAACTGCCGAACCAGTTGGGCCTCGAACTCAACGACCAGAACGAAGTGATAGTGGACAAGGGCGGAAACACAAACGTCGAAGGAGTGTTCGCCGCGGGTGACCTGACCAACGCATCCGGCGACCTCAAACAGACCATCACTGCTTCGGCTCAGGGCGCGATCGCGGCCACTTCAGCATATGACTACGTTTCAGAGCACGCCGATAGCTGCGAGATTCATGCTATGGGTTACACCCTGGTCGAGGCGGTCTGATCCCATTTCGCCGGGACAAAACAGGGCCGCCATGTTCCGTGGCGGCCCTGCACAATCGTTTCTCGGACAATGCGAGGGTTACCAGTAAGAACCCATCCAGTTGGCTGACGCGACATTGGCGTTCTCGATTGGTGGGTATTTTTTGATAACGTCCTCTTTCACGTCCGTGCCCAAACCGGGCCGATCTGGAATCCTCAGGTAACCGCCCTCAAGCTCTATCGGTTCCGTCAAAAGCTCGTTGTAGCGTTCCATTCGAGGATAGATCAGTTCCTGGAAAATCACGTTGGGGATGCAGGCATCGAGGTGCAGGCTTGCGACCGTAGAGATAGGTCCATTGGAATTGTGAGGTTGGACGGAAACATAGTAGCTCTCGGCCATCGCGGCGATCTTCTTCAACTCGAAGATTCCGCCGGCGTGGCAGATGTCGGGTTGGATAATTCGGGCGGCCTGCTTTTCAAGCAACTGGCGGTAATCCCAGCGGGTGAAAAGACGCTCTCCGGTCGCCACGGGGATGTTTATAGATCGCTGAACTTCGGCCATCGCGTCGATGTTATCGGGCGGTATCGGCTCCTCATAGAACGACGGGTCGAACTCTTCCAGCTTGTTGGCCATGCGAATAGCGCTCCACATGTTGAAACGTCCGTGACATTCGATCAGCAGGTCAATGTCCGGGCCCACAGCCTCTCGCGCCGCCCGGACAGACTCAACGGCATATACTTCTTCGTGCTTGGGGATCACCTGGCCTCCGGTCCTGAACGGGTCCCATTTCATTGCCGTGAATCCGATATCCACCATGTCTTGGGCATTGCGAGCTACATTGTCCGGGGATTCATCTGGCCCGGAACCGCCGGGTCCTGGCCTGAAGCTCCAGCCGTTGGCGTAGGCGCGCACCGAGTCTCGGAGTTTCCCGCCCATCATGTCATACACTGGAACGCCCAGAGCCTGGCCCTTGATATCCCAGAGGGCATGCTCAACTCCACTCAGAGCGCAGAGAATCGCAAACTGCCCATACCAGAACTGCTGTTTGTACAGCGAGTTCCAGATATACTCGACCTGAGCAGGGTCTTTACCGATCAGGAAATCTTTGAAGGATTCAACGGCTTTGACCACGACATCGCCAAATCGTTCGACGCTGCACTCCCCGACGCCGGTTATCCCTGCATCCGTGTAGAGCTTGACGAAAATGAAGTTGCTGATATCCGCTCCGGTGACGAAGACTTTCACGTCGGTGATCTTCATGTTGACGTCTCCTCGCTATCCCTGGACTGGCGATTAATGATGGCATCCTCTGGCCAGAATCGGCCACACGGCCTCAACTTCACCGTTTCGGACGGCCACAAATTGGTCCCATCGGTTGACCATGATGTCCTGCTGAGCGCTCAGCAGCAGAAATTGGTCTCCAACTTCCAAAGGCAAGTCATCCTCAGAACGTAGTACGATGTTATCGGCCTCCAGCGACTCTACATCGACTCCCGCGATTCCGTCCACTCTGGGAAGCGCTCCTCCGGGAGACGTCATCGCTCTGTAACCAACATCTCCGACCGCAGTTTTGTTGTCTGGTTTGCTGATTACCGTTGACAGGACTTTAACCGCGAATTGGAACGCGTCCATGTAATCTGCTTGGGTTGCCATGAGAGCGTAGGTTCCGCCCTGCACCTCGTCAACGCCGGGAATCTCCGGCGCAACATCGTAGGTCCATGTTTCGCCTGTCGAGACGATATCGACGGGAATGCCTTCCGCTTCAATGGCATCCTTGACGTCGAGGCACATCTGGATGTACCTGCGTCCTTCGATGAATCTGGATTCCCTATCGGTGTCATCATCGGCGGACAGAGATTGATGGCTCATAACGCCCTTGAAGGTTACGCCCGGCAACTCGTTTGTGAGTTTGGCAAGCTCCACCCCGCGCTCGACGGCTCGAATGCCTCCCCTGCCCATGGAGGTGTCAACTTCAAGGACAACGCCAACATCCGCGCCCATTTCAGAAGAAATGCGGGACAAGTCGTTCAGCGGCCCGTCGGAGTCCACCGACAGTTTGATGTCTGCGATTTTGGACAGCGCAGAAACTCGCGCCAGTTTATCCGGCGCGACCACCTGACTGGTTATCAAAATATCCGAAATGCCACCCTCCACCATCACCTCGGCCTCGGCGGTTTTTGCCGTGCAGACGCCGCCCATTGTCCCTCCGGCGCGAATCTGTTTATGGAGAATGATCGGCGTCTTGATGTTCTTTGCATGTTCCCGCATCTTGGTAGGCGAGTCGGCATAAAGGTCCGCCACGACGCCGAAATTATGCTCCAGCGCTTCCAGGTCAACAATCATGCACGGCGTGTCCAACTCGGCCAACGGCGTGCCAATTCGAGGTCTATAACTGCTCATTATGGTCTCCTTCAAATCAATGCGGAATGTCGCATTGAAGCGATTTCGTTAGCTGTATTGACCGCGGGCCGCTACGTCCCAAACGGCTTCCAACGCGCCATTTTCAGCGGCATGGATGAAGTCGTAAACGTTGGCGCAGTTGCCAATATCTGACGGAATCAGCCAGACTTTATCTCCGATGTTCAGCGATTGTTGAGCATCTCCTTCAACGTTCAAGCCACCATGCTCCGCGCTCATCCGAGAGAGAGACAAGCCTGACACTCCATCGACAGCAGGCAATCCAGTATCGATGCTGGACGCTTTTTGGCCCGTATCCAACCAGGCCACCTCTGGCTCCGGATGGGTTATCACTGTCGTCAAAATCTTTGCGGCGTTTTGAAGGTTCGAATGATACGTGGTGTGGCGACTGTCCATGAGCGCATAGGCTCCCGCAATCACCTCTGTGACGCCGTCGGCGCCCCCATCGCGGATAAGAGCGTCGTTCGCTGACACACTCACGGTGGGCACGTTTATGCCAGAACTCACCAGAACATCTCGTGTGTCCAGCAAGGTCTGCAACGTCTGCGAACCAGGGCTGTTGTCCTCGAATTCGCCCTCGGCGTACAGTCCTTTGAACGCCAAGCCTTTGTGCGTGACCACCGCTCTTGTTAGGGCCAGAGCGTCGTCGGCAGACGCTGCTCCGATGCGCCCGGCCGCTGATCTGACCTGTGCCAGCACTCCAAGTTCCACCCCTGCATTGGACGCGACCTCAGACAGCAATTTCGTATTGGCTTCGCTTTCAACAACAACCGTCACGCTGCATCGAGAGGCAACCCCGCAGGCGCGGATTATCTTCGATCTCGTCACCAGCAGATTTCTAATCAATATGTCCGACACGCCGTTTTCCGAGAACACTTCCGCTTCTCCAACTGTGGAGACCGCGACACCTCCAACAGTTCCAGGAGCGTCAAGCTGCATAGCAGCGATGGCGGGGCACAGATGCGAGTGGACATCAGGTCGTATCAATGAAGGCCCATTGACGAAGGCTCCGTGAACTTCATCGATGTTCTGTTTCATCGATCCGACGTCAACCACCAGCGCCGGAGTGTCCAATTCTTCAACCGGCGTGCCCACTGCTTTGAATACAGGTCTTTCCATCATCGTCTCCGTGTCCCATCTGGAGATGGGTTGATTCACTTAACCCCGCATCAATGATCCGAAGCGAGTCGAGAATATCACAGGCGCATTGGCGAGTCCATGAGTGGTGAGGCGCGATTCTCAGCGCCCCATTGGACTCATCCGAGGTTAGTGATATATTTCTCGGTGGCACAAACAGGCAAACATGGAGGATTATTGTGATCGCGATTACCGGAGTTCGACTGATTGATGGCAAGGGCGGGTCGTTCAATGAGGCTACGGTTTTGGTGAATGGAACCGAAATCTCGGAGGTTCGGACCGCCGGCAGGGCGCAAATTCCTGACGGAACGCAGATTATCGACGGCAATGGCATGACCATGCTGCCAGGCCTGATTGATTGTCACGATCACTTGTCTTCGATGGGATACGGGCTGGCGGATAAATGGGGACTCACCGAGCCGGTCAGCCAGCGACACATGCGAATTGCCTCCGTGCTGAAGCAGACGCTTGAAACCGGATACACGACCGTTCGAGACGGCGGAGGTTTGGACGCGGGATTCCGCATGGCGGTGGATGAGGCCCTGGTTCCCGGCCCTAACCTCCAGGTCGTGCTGGACGTCATCACTCCCACTGGAGGAATTGGCGATCATGCCAGCCCATCCGGTTACCACCACCCCGCCCCTCCCAATCCTTCCCTGCCAAACGGCGTCGCAGACGGACCTGCGGCGGCCAGAGCAAAGGTCAGAGAGATGGTGCTTGGCGGGGCCGATGCCATCAAGACTGGCACCACGGGAGGCGCCAGCTCCCGTCCAGGCCTTGGACCCAAGGACCTGCACATGGGCAGGGACGAGCTTGAGGCTATTGTTGACGAGGCCCATGCCCACGGGAAACGAGTGATGTGTCACGCGCTGGGCGGCCCAGGACTCCGCATGGCGGTCGAGGTTGGCGTTGACTCCATTGAGCACGGGACCCATCTGGATGAGGATCCCGACCTGCTACCCCTGATGGTAGAAAACGACGTGTATTACATCCCCACGTTCAGCGTGTACATCTACCACCGCGCCGCGGGCACGCCTCATGGCAGGGCCAGGTCCGATGAGCTAACCGAACACCACGTCGAAAGCCTCCAAATGGCGATGGAGGCCGGCGTCAAGATCGTAACCGGAACAGACGCCGGAGGCTGGGTCCACGGCAACAACGCTCAGGAGATCAGCTGTCTGGTCGAAGCTGGCATGCCGCCTATGGAGGCGATCATATCCGCCACCAGCAGAGCTGCCGAGTGCCTGGGCCTGGATGATGTCAAGGGCTCAATCGAGGTTGGCAAGACTGCCGATCTGATCCTCGTGGACTCAAATCCACTGGATGACGTGACCACTCTTGAAAAAGGTGGAAGCGTTCGTTTCGTCATGAAAGGCGGCGCCACCGTGGCCAACAATATATGAGACCCCCTGCTGTCTTCGCGTCTGGTAACATTAGGAATCAACGTCAAAATGCCAAGGAGATGGGATTGGAGTTAACCGAATTCGGGTTCGGAGGCGTGACGCTCATGGATGGTGAGAGGGTCGCGTTCGCCATCAACATGGCCGATTCCGCTGGCCGGCCATCATCGAGACGTCCCGAGGCTTTGCTTTTGACCGACAGCCGTATCATCCATCTCAGTGGTGGCGAGAAGCAACGGAGGGCGGTGATGGCTGCCGTGAAAGACGTGGAGGCGGTAGAAATCACCGCCAGTCGTCAGGGATACAGCGCCTACCTCTGGGCCGCGTTGGCAGTGGTGTTGTCGATTGTGATGTTTGGGACCATTGAGAACACAGGCGTGAAGCTGGCGTCGTCCGCAATCGTGCTGTTGATGGGCGTTTACCTTGTGGTCAGCCAGGTGACGGAGCCTGGCAATCCGATGGTTGTGTTTCGCGCAGGCGGTTCGGAAATTCAGTGGGAGTTCGACTCGGGTGAGAACTCTGAAGACGTGAACTCGTTTATCAATCGGTTGTACCAGATCAAAGAATCATCGGTGAATCATTCAGGAGCGCCAGCCAGCTTCGCTCCTCGCTAGCCCAGCCGTAGATTCGGAATCACGTCCAGGTCCCAGATGCGGTCGGGGCTGTCCTTGATTCGGAGGAATGCCGCAGCCCCGATCATCGCAGCGTTGTCCGTGCATAATCCTGGCCTCGGCACCACGACGGGAACCGGAGCCTGATCGGACATCCATTCCCTTAACTGCGAGTTAGCGGCGACCCCACCGCCCATCAAAATGCCTTTCACATCGTATCGTTTCGTGGCCTCAATTGTTCTTCTGACCAACGTGTCCACCATGGCTTCCTGAAAGGCCGCCGCCACCTCTGCCACTTCTTGAGCATCCAGTTCCTGGCCTTCGGTTGGCGGGTACATGCCCTTTTCTTCAGCGCGTCGAAGCGCTGCCGTTTTCAGGCCGCTGAAGCTGAAGTCCAGCGAGTTCTTCACATTGGGCCTTGGCAGTCTCCGTTCTGTGCCGTGTGCAGCCTCGGCGGAGCGCTGAATCTCAGGCCCGCCCGGAAATCCCAGGCCCAGAACCCTGGCCGCCTTGTCGAAAGCCTCGCCAGCAGCGTCATCCCTGGTCCTGCCCACAAGCTCATAATCGCCGTGCCCCCGCATGACGATCAGATCGGTGTGGCCTCCGGATGTAATAAGGCACATAAGTGGGAATCCAGGGTTGGACTCTGGGTCAAGGTCTTCCTCCAGCCATGTGGCGTAGATATGCCCTTCCAGATGGTTTACGCCGATAAATGGCAGGTTGTGAGAGACAGCCAACCCTTTTGCGGAGTTGACCCCGACCAGTAGTGATCCCGCCAGTCCAGGCCCATGAGTCACCGCGATCCCATCCAAGTCTTCGAGACTGATTGTTGCTTCGGAGAGAGCGGTCTCGACGACTGGAATCATGGCTGTCATATGCTGACGGGACGCGATTTCCGGAACAATACCGCCGTACCGGGCGTGCATCTCCACCTGAGACGCAATGACATTCGAGTGAATTATCGTGCCATCCTCAATCACGGCGGCGGCGGTCTCGTCGCAAGAGGTTT
>JASLRP010000349.1 GCA_030743915.1 SAR202 cluster bacterium
AATACGTTGTCACCAATCTGGATGAGCTGGTCTGCCTGGTCAACGACCCTCGCGAAGAGCATCCATATGGCACGACGTACACCATCGGTTACTTGGGAAACGTAGTAGGCGCGGCGGTTGTGAAGTACCTGAATCTGCCCATTGAGGAGATAAAGGACATCACAATGCGCCAACTGCTGTCCGGCCGCCCGGTTTGGATGGGATGCGACACTGGCAAGCAGAACGAACGCAATCTCGGACTGTGGGACGCTCACCTATACGATTACGACGGCGTGTACGGTTCTGATTTCAGTATGGACAAAGCTGCAAGGTTGAACTACGGGCAGACGCAGATGACCCACGCCATGTTGTTCACAGGAGTGGATGTGGCCGATGGCAAGCCTCGCAAGTGGCGGGTCGAGAACAGCTACGGTGACAAAGTGGGCGACAAAGGGTTCTTCATGATGAATGACTCGTGGTTCGACGAGTACATGTTTGAGATCGCCGCGGCAAAGAGCTACCTCTCGCCAGAGCGTCAGGCCCAACTGGACATTGAACCGACGGTCCTGCCTCCCTGGGACCCAATGGGGGCGCTGGCTTCCGCCTGAATCCCAACTGAACCGCTCCCGGAATCAAGGAGACTGCTATGAACGATTACAAGCCGCTGGACCTCAGCGGCGTATTGAACGCCGGTATCGAAGTTCTGGGAGATGATAGTCACGACGTTGATGTCGGCGCTCAGTCCTTCCGAGGTCTGCCGTTCCAGGTAGGCCCCGATTCTGGCGGAGACTGCTTCGTCGCGCTGGAAAGTTCCAGTGGACCGGCCAGGATTGACGTCGGCGGATCGGCCCATCGGGTCGTGTTTGCCCATCGACTGTTGAGTTCGGAAATCGACAGCGGCGGCCCTGTTGGCCTGCCGGTGGCAGAATACGTTTTCCACATGGCCGGTGGAAAAGAATTCCGAGCGCCAATCCGTGAGCGGTTCGAAATTGCGTCAGTGCCAAATGACTCATTCCGAGGGCCTTCCGGTCTGCCATTCCAGGCTGTCACCGACCAGAAGCACACGCTATTTGATCGTGATCAAGGTCCGTGGGAAGATTTGGGCCATCGTCAGACAGAATACGATCAGGCTACGGCTCGGTCCTACTTCCTCTGGGCGTGGACCAACCCGGAACCCGAGTCCGTGATCGAGTCGATAGAGATCTTGCCGCAAGGGGCAAAGTTCATCATCGCCGGCGTCACTCTCGGCCATGTGGACGAACATCCTTTCGCTCGGCAGGGCCGCAGGGAAGCCCGAATCACGGTCACCGACGATGCGATTGCCAATCAGCCCTTTGATCTTTCTGTGGAGGTCGATAGGGGAGATACGACCTTCGTCTTCCCGCTGCCCAAAGAGCCAGACTCCGGGTTCACCGACGCATATCATAAAGGCTATGGTCAGGAGGACAACACCGAGTCAGATTCGGCATATGCCGAGGTCTCGGCGGTGCCCTCGGCGACCGTCACCGTGAAACAGGGCGATGAGGAAGTCGGCCAGGTCAATTGGGGTGAGGTTGAACGCGAAGGCGTCGCCGAAACTCCACGGATGAAGATCGAGCTTCTTGACCGAGGACGCAACTGGGTCAACGTCACAGTCGTGGACGATGACACCGGTCGCCCCGTGCCGTGCCGGGTCCATTTCCGATCTCCCGAGGGCATCCCGTATCAACCGCACGGGCACCACAATCAGGTCAACTCGAATATCGGAACGTGGCACATTGACGTTGGAGGCGACGTTCGGCTGGGCCAGATATCTTACGCATACATCGACGGGAACTGCCAGGGCTGGCTTCCCAGAGGCGATGTAATCGTGGACGTTGCGCGAGGGTTCGAGTACGAACCTCTGCGCACTCGCGTCAGCATCGAACCTGGGCAACAACGACTTGAACTCAGACTGAAGCGATGGATCGACATGAATCAGCGACGATGGTTCAGCGGCGACTCTCACGTTCATTTCCTCTCAACTCAAGGAGCGCACACCGAATCGCAGGGGGAGGATTTGAACGTCGTTAATCTTCTCCAGTCCCAGTGGGGGAGCTTGTTCACCAACACAGAGGATTTCACCGGCGCGGCGTCGATTCAAAAAAGCGGCAATAACATCGTCTATGTGTCCCAGGAGAACCGGCAGCACTTCATGGGGCACATGATTCTCTGGGGTCTGAAATCGCCAGTGATGCCATGGTGCAGCGACGGCCCGAGCGAGGCTGAAATCGGCGGTCATATGGAGACGACCCTTGCTCATTGGGCAGACGCGGCCCACGCGCAAGGCGGGTACGTCATCAATCCTCATTTCCCCAATCCTAATGGGGAGCCTGCCGCCCTGGTCGCCACCGGGCGTCTGGATGGCGTCGAGATGCTTCGCCAGACCGAGGTCAACCACTTGGAATACTATCGCTACCTGAATGGCGGTTACCGCCTGCCTCTCGTGGGCGGCACCGACAAGATGAGCAGTGACGTTCCTGTAGGCCTGTACCGCACCTACGCCCAGATTCCCGACGACCAGGAGTTCACATACGACAACTGGTGCAAAGCCGTCGTCCAGGGGCGCACGTTCCTGAGCGGTGGGCCGATCATGCACTTCTCCGTGGATGGCCAGGAGGTGGGCGACACGCTGAACATCTCAGGCCCTGGAACCGTCGAAGTTGAAGCGTGGGCAGAGAGCATCCTGCCGATTTACTCGCTGGAAATCGTGCAGAATGGCCGGGTCGTGGCTTCTACTCAGGACCCCAATGGGTCTCGAAGGTTGGAGATCAAGACAAACCTGAAGATCGACGGTCATTCATGGCTGGCGGCTCGCACCGGAGCGCTGGATTACTACGATATCGTCGAGCATCATGACGTCTGGAATCGAGGCGTGTTCGCCCATACATCGCCCGTCTATATCGCGTGCGGTGGAGACTGGGAAATGTACGATGCGGCGACTGCTCAGTACATGCTCACACTGGTCGAAGGCGACCTGTCATATATCCGCGATACCGCTGGCGTCCGGCCTCCGGGTTCCGTGACCCATCACCACGGAGAGGCAGACCATCTGGCGTACCTGGAGCGTCCCTTCCTCGAAGCTCAGGAAGCCATCGAAGGTAGGATGCGGTCGCATCGGCACTGAGAATATCGGCAAAATCGAAAGTCTGAACTCAGACGGGGGAGAGACGCATGAATATTGGACTGTCTATGCCGCTGCCTGCTTACAAGGTCAATGCGGCGTTTGTGGGAAGCAAAGCCGAGGAGTTGGGTTTCGAATCCATATGGTACGCTGAGCATCCCGTGATGCCTGTGAATACGACCAGTCGGTTTCCGGGCAATGAATCGGGAGAAGTTCCATGGACTTATTCCCATTTCGCTGACCCGTTCATCGCTCTGGCTCAGGCATCGGGAGCAACAAGCAAGATCAAGCTGGCGACCGGCATCACACTGATTCCAGAGCGTAATCCGTTGGTGTTGGCAAAAGCTGTGTCGACTCTGGACCTGTTCAGCGGCGGCAGGTTTCTTTTGGGTATCGGGGCGGGTTGGCATCGCGAAGAGACGGAAATGATGGGCGGAGATTTCGATCATCGATGGACGCAGACGAAGGAATCCATCCTCGCCATGAAAGAGATGTGGACGAAGGAAGAAGCAGAGTTCCACGGCAAGTATTACGACTTCCCGCCAGTCCGTATGTTTCCGAAGCCTTTGCAGAAACCTCATCCGCCTGTGATTCTCG
>JASLRP010000350.1 GCA_030743915.1 SAR202 cluster bacterium
TTGCCCAAAAAGATTCTGACTTCAGGCGTGCGTGACATGGTTCGCCTGAGCGACGCCCGCATGAGCGGCACTGCCTTTGGCACCGTCGTCGTTCACGTGACGCCGGAGTCGGCCGGCGGCGGCCCGCTGGCGGCAGTCCAAAACGGAGACACCATTTCCCTGGACGTTCCCAACCGCCGTCTAGACCTACTCGTTGAAGATCGGGTCATCCAAAGGCGGCTTTCCGAAGCCCCTCCCGCCAAACCTCCGTTTGAACGAGGATACGGGTGGATGTTCGCCCAACACATCCTCCAGGCAGACCAGGGATGCGATTTCGACTTTCTCAGGAAGGATTTCTCCGGGAGCTGAAAAGCGCTGTTTGGCGAGGCGTCACGCAGTAACGACGGCTCTTAGCTCCTCCCGCTCTGAGTCGGTCATGATCCAGTTGGCGGCTGTGACGTTCTCTTCGATCTCAGCCGGCGTTCGAGCGCCCACAAGGCCGACGCTGACAACAGGCTCGGAGATAACCCACGACAGGGCCAATTGAGCGATGCTCATGTCTCGGGAGGCCGCGATTTCCTTCAGGGCGTCAACCTTCCGGAGGTTAGCGAGGAACGTGTCGCCTTTGAACAGCGGTTGGCCGAAAGCCATCAGGCTCCTGCGCCAGTCATCGTCCTCGAACTTGGTGTCTGGGGACATCGATCCGGTGAGCAGGCCGTGAGCCAGCGAACCGTAGGCCATGATGCCCATTCCGTTCTCGCGACAAAACGGCATTATCTCTGCTTCGGGCCGGAAGTCGAACAGGTGATAGCCGACCTGGTTCGTGACGATCTTGAAGGTCTCCCGACTCTCTTGCATCATGGCGGGTGTGAAATTGCTGACACCGCCCTGTCGGATTTTCCCCTGGCTCTGGAAATCAGCGAAAGCCTGCATCGGCTCCGAGTAAGGGCGAGACTCGTCTGGCCAGTGAATCAAGTAAAGATCCAGGTAGTCGGTTTGCAGGTTTTGAAGGCTCTCTTCTAGGCCATTGGTGAGGTGTTCCTTCGAACTGTTCCTGCCAGAGCCTGCTCCCGGTTCGTCCCAGGTCAGCCCGCCTTTGCTTACCAGCACAACCTGGTCTCGTTTGCCTTTGAGAGCCTTGCCCAGCAGCTTCTCGCCTTCACCCCAGCCGTACACGGCTGCCGTGTCGAAGAGAGTTATTCCATTGTCTATGGCGGCGTGGATGGCGCGCACGACCTCGTCTTCGTCGAAGGAACCGTAGTGGCCCCTGCCCATCGGCCATCCGCCGAATCCGATTACCGATGTCTTTAGGTCTGAGTCGCCAAATGTTCTGTAATCCATGTTCAGGTCCTTAGAGTTCAGCGCTGGGTTATCAGGAATCAAGAATATGACAGTCGCCTATTGGAGAATATGCACTTTCACCGCTCCAGTGGACTTGTCGTAAGAGGTCTCGAAGCCTTGTTGTATCTGGTCTAGATTATAACGGTGGGTCACCATCTGCTCGATTGGCGCTTTGCCGGAAGCTATCATGTCGATTGCCAATTCGTAATCGTGGCGTCCTTCAAGCACCGAGTAGCAGGAACTGAAGACGAATTCCTGCTCTTTGAGCATCGGGGTCAGGAAATCGAATTCAAAAGGCCGTCGGAATCCGCCGACAATGACGACCCGACCCTGGGCGCGTGTGACCTCAACCGCTTGCCCTGCGGTAACTGATTGATGGCCTCCCACCGTTTCGATGGTCATGTCGGCGCCCCGGCCTTCGGTGGCTTCTGATATGGCATCCCAGAAAGCTGGGCCGTCATCCGGGAGAGCGTCGTCTGCTCCAAGGTTTTTCGCGAGCGTAGCCTGCTGCTCGTATCTTGCGGTGGCGAATATCTTCCCGGCTCCAAGCGCTCTGGCGGCAGCAATCGCGGTTAATCCAATATTGCCGGAACCCAGCACTGCCACGACTTCGCCGCCTTTCATCTGGCCACGCCGCACGCCGTGGATCGACACGGCCAATGGCTCGACCAGAGCGGCTTCCTCCCAACTCATCGAATCTGGGACCGTGTAACAACCGATCGCCTTGCGCTTCATGTATTCAGCGAACCCGCCACCCTCCGCGGGAGCTTTGTTGAGGCACGAACGAAACTGCCCCTGACGACAGTACCAGCAGGTGGTGCAAGCCAGACCGTGACCGATGATTTCAACAGCGACACGCTGGCCCAAGAGCTTAGGATCAACGCCCTCGCCGATTTCCTCGATAATCCCGGCGACTTCGTGGCCCGCCGGGAGCTCGTCTGGCGCGTCCTTGTCAACGTTCATCTGAAGGTCCGAGCCACAAATTCCTGTGGCCTTGACGTTCAGGATGATGTCTCCTGGCCCTACTTCTGGTTTGGGATGGTCGTGAAGCTCCATCTGCCCGTTGCCGTCAAAAAACGCGGCGGTCATCGTTGCCATTCCGGTCTCCTAATCGTTCCAATATCGGGTCCACCGCTTCAGCCATCATGCAGTGGACCGCTTGTGATTTGCGTGAAAGTCGACTATGCGTTTGCTTTTGCGAATGCCTCTGCTCCGTCGAGAATCAACCCTGGGAGGTTGATGGCAGTCTGCATGTCCCAGGTCATTTTGCGGCCTGCGGCGTGAATCCTGTCCTCAACGGACGCCTCGGCCGCTTTGACGTCTGGGTGGTCGGGCTGTCCGGGCAGGCCCATCGACTGGGCAAGGTCGTTTGAACCCCAGGCGAAGGCGTCGATGCCATCAACAGCCAGAATTTCGTCAAGATTTTCAAAGGACAACGCCGTCTCAAGCTGGGCCGACACTATCATCTCTTTGTTGGTCGCCGCCATCCAGTCTGTCCTTTTGAGTCCAGGTTGGTCCAGGAGCCGTCCATCGTTGTAAAACGTGCCCTGCCCACCGCCCCAGGAGCGCTGACCTTCGGGCACGAACCGACAGGCGTCCACCAACTGCTTGGCCTGCGCTGCGGTTTCGACATGCGGCCCCAAGACGCCCATCACGCCCCGATCGAGGAACAGGTTGATGGTTGAACTCTGTAAGTTGGGCACGCGGGCTGTGACGGTGAGTCCGTATCCGTCCGCCGTTCGGACCATTTCGTCAATGGTCTCTGGAGAAAACAGGCCATGCTCACCGTCCAGATTGATAAAATCAAATCCGCCCAGCAGGCCCACAAGCCCTATGGACTCGGCGCTGGGGAAAACCAGCCCCAACCCGACTCCCAATTTGCCTTCGCGGTTCTTGGCGAGAATCTTGTTTTGTCTCGTATTGGGCATGTGTTTCGTCTCCTAAAATGTAATTTGAAATTCCTGTGGTCAGTTGATCAATACTAAACCAAAACTCAAAAAAGTCTAAGAATTGAAGTAATCTGGCTGGGCTGCGAACATTTCGTTCATCATGGAACGGATTTCGTCCATCGAGAGTTTGGAGGACGATAGCGGGTCCAGCATTGCCGCGTGGATCGCGGCCTCACGATCATGCTCCAGAATTGATTTGACTGTCAGTTGCTGAACATTGATATTCGTCTGAATCAGAGCAGCGCATTGCTCCGGATGCTCCCCGGCGTAGCAAGGGTGAATTCCCGTTTCATCCACCAGACACGGCACTTCTACGCACGAGCCATCTGGCAGATTGGGGATCAATCCGGTGTTTTTTACGTTTACGTTCACTCGTCTCAAGGTCCCGGTTTCCATCGAGTCCATAATGTAAGCCGCGTACTCGTTGGTGCGTTGGGCCAACATTGGTGCGTCGGACTCCAACTCTTTCCGTATCGTCTCATAGTGAGCGTCCACCCGATGCTGCTGAGCGCGAGCGCCCAGATCGAAAGGCGCCAGCCCGAACCGTTCCATTCTGCTTGGGCTGCCCCGAAAATACGGCACGTACTCTGACATGTGCCGAGTTGATTCCGACACGAAATAGCCCACCTGACGCATGACTTCGAACCGAACGGTATCCCGGGCAAAAATAAGAGGGTCGTCCATCGCAGCCCGAAGCTCAGGATAGGCGTCAACGCCGTTTCGCTCGAACTTCAGATACCAGGCCATGTGGTTGATTCCTGCCGTCCAGTAGGAAATCTCCGACTGATCGGCTCCGATGTATTCGGAAAGCTGACGGGCCGTGTTCTGGACGCTGTGGCACAGACCGACGTTGGGAACGTTGGTGGCCTCGTTGATCGCCCAGCACGCCATAGCCATCGGGTTCGTGTAGTTCAAGAGCCACGCGTCGGGGCACAGGCGCTCCATATCGTGGCAGATATCCAGAAGCGCCGGGACCGTTCTCAAAGCCTTGATAACACCGCCAGGACCGATGGTATCCCCGACAGCCTGGTCGATGCCCATACGCTGAGGGATGCCTCGGTCCACCTCGTCATCGTCGCCAACGCGAACCGTCGTGATCACGAAATCCGCGCCATCCAAAGCGGTGGCGCGTTCGGTCGTGGCTACGATCTGAGCGCCGGTTTTGGAGTCCGTGACCAGACGTCGGGCAAGCCCGGCAATCAACTCCAGGCGCTCCGAGTCGATATCCATGAGCGTGATCTCGGAGTCGGCCAACGACGGAAACGATAACAGGTCGCCCAACAGCCGTCGCGTGAACACCACACTCCCCGCTCCTATTATCGCGATGTTCGGCATGTTGTTAGCTCTCCGGGCCTGCTGGCAGCACGTTCGCGAGCCAGACAACCATATCATCAATCACGGCCTGATTTATCTCGTGGCCCATCGGATACTCATGATATTCGGGCGAGTAACCCTCGGCCTCAAGAATCTCGCGCGATTTGCGGGCGTCATTGACCGAGATCATCATGTCAGATGTGCCGTGGGCAACGAAGATCGGTTGACTTCGCTCCTCCGGGAGGTTCTCCGTGATCGCTTCATCAGAAGGCATGCGAGAACTCAGGATCAAGAGGCCGGCGAACAGGTCCGGCCTGGACAGCCCGCAACGATACGTCATCATGCCGCCCTGGGAGAAACCGCCCAGCAGAATATTCCCAGGCTCAACGTTATATCGCTCCAGCACCTCGTCGAACAGGATTTCAAGCATCTCCTGAGAGTTGACTTCATCCTCCTCGGTGCCGGAATTCTGAGGCGGCGTCCAGGCGTATCCCATCATCCCCATTCCAACCTGCATCGGTATGGGCGCATTGGGGTAGATGAACACATATCCAGTCGGATGGATCGCCGGAGACAGCCCCGCGAGATCGCTCATGCTGGCACCGTACCCGTGCAGGAGTATCACCACCGGGTATTCGGCATCGGGATCGTAATTATCGGGTTCTACGGCCAGGTATAGTAACGACTGGCCTTGAATTTCTTTAGCTTGCACGTTCAGTTGCGCTCCTTTCCGGCACAAGGGTAATACCGGACGATTACAATGGCAAGAGTCACGGTTGAAGCGAAGAATCCGGTAGAATAGAATCGTCATTGCGGCATACGACGCCGACGACGAGGGAACGGAGCGATGATGAGACCCGCAATATCGACCTGCTCTGCCCTTGCTCCAGCGAATAAACCGCAGTGACACAAAACTACGAAACACAAGAGGTAAGCATGAGCAAGCTAGAAGATCTGTTCAGGCGGGCGGCGACCCGCGCTCCCCAGCCATTGGGATTCGGAACTGCCGCGAGAGATGAGTCAGGAGCCGGAATCCTGCTGATTGGCTTTGCCAGATCGCAGGACATCTCCAAATCTCCCGAACTCGGACAGGCGGATGTGGATGCCATCATACTGGACTCAGGCGGCAAAGCGGTGACCAAGACTGCCGCCGGCGCTCTGGAAGATGCTGTCTGGGGCAGCGAAAACGCTCAGTTCGATGCCGGGAGCATTGAGGAATTAAAAGTGCAGGGCTGCGATTTTCTGATCTTCGAAGCAGCGGACACTTCAGCGTTGGCGATCAACGATGACGATTTGGCCAGTTTTCTGCAGGTGTCTGGCGAACTCGACCGCATGACCGCAGCGGCCGTGAACGTGCTGGGGTTCACCGGATTGTCCCTGGTTGACGCTTTGGAAGATGCCACTCTGAACGTGCAGCAGATGATTGACCTGGCCAAGTTGCAGGCGCAAGTTGACGGGCCACTGTTGGTCAGAGGAACACGAGTTTTCGACACTCCAGAAATCACCGCCCTCAGAAACGCCGGCGTAAACGCGCTTGTCGTAGCTTTGGACGACGCGGAAACCATCAAAGAGACCCGGGAAAATATGAAACAGGTCCAGCCAAAACGCAACGCTCCGCGTTCGTCGTCTTGGTCTGCGCTGGCTCCTCAGTCCCCTGATGAAGGGGATGAATAGGACTCCGATCTACCGGCCAAATTCAAGACGCTCAATCAAAAATTCGGGGAGTTCATATTTGCGCATTTTGTCCTGGGTTGTTTTGATATCGTAGTCAACCCGGTAGTGCGTAACGGTTTCAGGCCCCGAATCGTAGAGGGCATAGCTGGCCCTGGGATCGCCGTCCCGTGGTTGGCCGACTCCGCCCGGATTGATGATCATCCGGTCTGTATTCAAAGGCAGGGGGACGCCCAACTGTGGTGTCTGAAACTCCGCGCTATTCTCGCCTTTGGGTCTGCATATGAATGGGATGTGCGAGTGGCCCAGCAGACAGCGATGGGTGTCGAAGTGATTGAAGCTTGCGACCGCGGCATTAATCGAAACGACGTATTCCCAGACCGGATCACGAGGACTACCGTGACACATCACGAACTCGCCTTCCTCGATTACCTGGGGTTGTTTGTCCAGAAAATCTCGTTCGTCTGATGTGAGTTGCTTGCCGTTCCAGAGGTTGGCTGCTTTGGCGTAAGGGTTGAACGCTTCTAGACTCAGCTTGTCGATTGACGCCAGATCGTGGTTGCCGATGACAGCTTTGTGTTCATGCTGCCTGAGCAACCCGATCACGGCGCTTGGGTCTGGCCCGTATCCGATGAGGTCGCCCAGTGACCAGATTTCGTCGAATCCCCCCTGACGGGTGGCGTCATCGACTACGCTCTGAAATGCTTCAATGTTGCTGTGTATGTCCGAGACAATTAGGGCCTTCAATGATAGTGGGCCTCTTATTGGAATTTGCTCAGCCGCCAATCTATAATACACGACTATCGGCTTGTAAACTATGCTGTTGGCTGTCTCGTAAACCGGCATTAGGTGTGGGCAGGTACAATATCGGACGAGTTCCATTTTTGCCACACCGCGTGGATATGGCTAACCCGTTGAACTGACCATCGCGCCACATGTTGAGAATCTGACTCCTGCCGCTAAATGAAATTGAACAGGAACATGGAAATATCCTTAATCAGCAGCTCTCCGGAATCCACACAGGAGATTGGCAAACGCATCGGAGCAAAAATTCAACCGGGCGATGTCCTGTTGCTAATGGGCGATCTGGGGGCAGGCAAGACAACGATCACTCAGGGAATCCTCTGGGGATTGGGAGGAACGGAACACGCGCGCAGTCCGACTTTCGTGCTGGTCAACGAGTACCCTGCCCGATTGACCCTGTATCATATGGACTTGTACCGTCTGAATTCAATTGATGAAATCGAAGACCTGGGATTGGATGATTATCTGTATGGCGACGACGTCTGCGTTGTCGAATGGGCCGACAAAGCGACGGGATATTTCCCTGTGAACCACGCGATAGTCCGCCTTGAAGCTATCGACAGTCAGACCAGACGCATCACAATCTCCTCCGAATCCGTTGATCTGGACCGACTGGTCATGGCCCTGGAAAGTTGCGCCGATGGTTGATCAGCAAATCGCCCTGGCGATAGACACATCCACAAGGCACGCTGTTGTCGGCATCTCAAAGGATGGCCAATCAATCGCCGAAATGTCCTGGCGATCAGAGCGCAATCACAGTGTGGAGTTGGTCCCGGCGATCCAACGAACGCTGACTCAGGCTCACATGGAGCTGGCCGACATCGCCGCAATTTATGTCGCAGCCGGGCCTGGCGCGTTCAGCGCCCTGCGAGTTGGAATGAGCACTGCGATGGCGATAGCTATGGCGCGGGGCATTCCCGTTGTGACGATGGGCGCCTTGGAAATCGAAGTTTACCCATATTTGGCAATCGGACAGGATGTGACCGCGCTGATCGGCGCTGGCCGAACACGGTTGTACGTCGGCAGATTCAAGAGCGTCGAACCGCTGTCCAGCGGCGATGTGTTTCTCGCAGACCGAGCGGAATTCCTCGAAGACCTGCCCGACGACACAATCTTTTGCGGAGAAGCTGCCTCTGAGCTTCGCGCCGAATTGACAGACCGATTGGGAGAGGCATGCAAGATAATTGGGGACCCGCCTCCGACTCGCTCTGCCAGCGTGATGGCCGAAATCGGTCACGCCAGGTTGGCGGCAGGCGGCGCGACCAGCCTCAGCGAGATTGAACCGCTATACTTGCGAAGCTCTCAAGTGGCGTCAGCGGCCCGCCGTTGGCCAAGCCCTCCATCTGGATAATCCACCTGCTGAAACTAAATCAACACGGAGACGAAAAATCATGGACCGAACTTTGGTGCTCGTAAAACCCGACGGTGTTCAGCGCGGACTCATGGGCGAGATAATTTCGCGACTGGAACGTCGGGGACTCAAAATCGTTGGGATGAAGCTCATGCGGGTTTCTGACGAACTGGCGAACCGTCACTATGGCGAGCACGAGGGCAAACCGTTTTTTGCGGGTTTGGTGGGATTCATCACGTCTGGACCAATCGTTGCCATGGCCATTGAGGGTAATAACGTGGTATCAATAGTCAGAAACACGATGGGGGCAACGAGCCCCGCCGATTCCGCACCGGGAACAATTCGCGGCGATCTGGGAGTGGATATTGGGCGCAATCTGATTCACGGTTCTGATTCAGATGAGTCTGCCGTGCGCGAACTCTCGCTGTTCTTCTCCGAGGGAGAGTTGCTGAGCTATTCGCGGGACACGGACCCTTGGATTATTGAAGCCTGAGCAGTTCCACCGCCGTGGGCCAGACTCCTTCCAGGTCATAAAACTCGCGCTCGTCGGGGCCCATAAGGTGGGCGATTACATCTCCGAAGTCCATCAGAATCCACCCGCTGTCGCGAGAGCCTTCGACGTGATGGGGCGGGAGCGCGTTGAGTTTCATAGCCTGTTGAATATCTTCTTGCAGCGCCCGCATTTGACGTGTTGACTCGGCTGTCATGATCACGAAATAATCGGCGAAATCGCACGCTTCGTGGACATCCAGCAGCAAGATATCCACCGCCTGCATCTCGGAGGCGACCTCGACGATTTCGTGGGCGTAATCTATGGGTTGGAGCGCCAATTGTTCAGCCATACACGTATTATATGAAAGCCCTTCGTCACGGTCAACGAAGCCAGTCATTCTCTGTTTTGTTGAAGGCGTCTTTGGGCCTATGCTACGCTGTTCGTTATGAGCAAGGGTCGTGTAATTGTAGCCATGAGTGGTGGTGTCGATTCGTCCGTCGCTGCGCTTTTGTTGCAGCGCGAAGGTTACGAAGTCATCGGCATCACCATGCGCCTGTGGGGACTCGAACGAGAAGACACCTTCCAGGCCAACAAGCGATGTTGCAGCGTAGAGGATGTCGATGACGCCCGCCGAGTTTGCAGCGCCATAGGCGCCCCTCACTACTTCCAGAACTTCGAGCGCGAGTTTCAGAGCCATGTGGTCGATTACTTCGTTCAAGAGTACGACCGAGGACGGACACCCCACCCCTGCCTTGCCTGCAACGACAAGATGAAGTTCGACTTTCTTTTGCGACGGGCAATGTTTCTGGACGCCGATTACATTGCCACGGGCCATTACGCCCGGATTCGTCATGAGGGAGACCGGTTCAAACTCCTGAAAGGCGTTGATCCCGGCAAAGATCAGTCATATGTACTGTTCACATTGAAGCAGCAGGAGCTTGCTCGAATGCTGCTCCCAATAGGCGAATATCCAAAGAGCGAAATTCGCGCAATCGCCGCCGAAGCCGGCCTTCCAGTGGCCGCAAAACCTGACAGCCAGGAAATCTGTTTTATCCCTGACGGCGACTATCGGAAGTTCGTCGCAGAACGCACTCAACCGACGCCTGGAGATTTCATCGACACAGAGGGAAACGTTCTCGGCCAGCATCCGGGAATCCAATTCTTCACCATCGGCCAACGGAGACGGTTGGGCCTCAACGGCAATACAGGGAAACCTCTGTTTGTCACGCGAATAGTTCCTGAGACCGGCCAGATCGTGCTAGGCTCGGTCAAGGACTTGGACGAGCGGCAGTTGTGGGCTTCCAGGGTAACCTACATTGGGGATGAACCGCCTTCAGGTCCAGTGGAAGTTACCGCCAAAATTCGTTATAACGCCGGAGCGTCTACGGCGACACTTACTCCGAGGGGCGACTGGGCTGTACTTCGATTTGACGAGCCACAGAGGGCCGTCACGCCGGGCCAAGCGGTGGTATTCTATCAAGGCGACGAGGCGCTCGGCGGCGGAATCATCGAGCGTGAAGCGCCCGTGCTCCAAAAAATGCCAGGAGGCTGAATCTCAGATGGACTTCAAAGATATCGTGCAAAAGGGCTTCGACGAATTTCTGGATGAACTCAAAAAATCGCTCGACGGTCTCACGTCAGAAGAACGCCGGTTCCAACCTTCGCAGGACTCCCATCATATCGACTTTGTGGTCTGGCACATGGCGAGAGTTGAAGACGACTGGGTCCAGCGATTCGCCCAACAGAATCCT
>JASLRP010000351.1 GCA_030743915.1 SAR202 cluster bacterium
CGAATTCCGAACTCGGTCCCGTTACGGCTCATGGCAGTGACCATCGTAGAGTTTGGGATATCCCGCGTCGGGTCCATCGTCGCCTTGCCAATTGCCATCGCCAGATTCAGGAAAAACTGGTCGTTGTCCGCCAGGAATCTCAGTATGTCGGCGATGTTGTTGCTAATTGAGTTGGCGCCGGCGATATGAGGAGCAAGAGTCCTCATCAGGAGGGATGTGGCGGCGACGTTGCGCTGGTGCATCTCGTCGCCCATGGTCAGGGCGCGGGAGACGATGGGGCGAAGCTCGACGCCGCCTGCCGCCTGAACGGCCTCTCGAAGCACGGGGGCTAGACCAGTCTGAAGCCACTGGAGGCGCTGGATTACAGTGTCGTCGTTGGCTCCGAATCTCATCACCTTGCCGATGCCCTCGTTGATCGTGCAGTAGGCGCGGTTGCCGAATGCGCGGTTCTCCACGACGAACACAGGCATGGATGGGCTGGTAATTCCGGTCATAGGCCCGACTGCGCCGAAGTCGTGGTTCGGCTGGAGGGTGATTTCGCCGCTTTCCAATGCGGTGACTGCGCCCGTGTCGGTATGAGTCCATTTCTCGTACCGTATCGCGCCGAGGACCGCCGCCTGCATAGGGCCGCACATGTCCTGCCACTCGATGGGCGGGCCTGCGTGGAGGAGCATTCTGTCCTCAAGGCCGTCGATAACCTCTTCGGCTGGCGCAACGTCCACCAGGACGGGCTGGGCATCCAGCATCCGTTGATGGGCGGTCCGGTTGGCCTCGTCGATGATATTCAGATGGCCGGAGGCGTTTTTCTTCTGGATGCTGCGAAGGGTCTCGGTCAGGTGAAAGTCGCTCTCGGCCGGAGGTCGCCAGTCCAGATCGGTTACAGGAATTCCGGATGCGCGGAGGGCATGCGCGAACAGCGAGAGGCCGACGTTGACGACCTTGAGGTCTTCTCCCAGCAGTGGTTTGTTCTGTCTCATCACTGGCTCCACCCCTGAATCATGTCCAGATCGCCGATGCTCAGGGCTGCCGCAATGCTGACTCCCTGAAGGTTGCTGGGTACCACAACCGCGCCGGCTGCTGTCAGTTCAGCGTACTGTTTCTGAATGTTCTGTGGGTCGTAGGAGGTGCCGCACATGACCACGATGAACGCCAGTTGCCGTCCTGCCCCCGAAGCCAACAGGCGGGCCTCGTTGATGGCTGGAATCAGCTCTGACGCTGGGTCGGCGTGTGAACCGAAGCCCAGCATGGCGTCCATCAGAATGATGCCGACATCCTGGTTCGTCGCCTCCTTAACAATGCGTTCGCGCCGCTGACGGTAGTCGATCATCGGATGCGGAACGCCCTGGGTAAACCGATCGTCCCCCATGTCGATGAGTGCGTGGGTGCGTTCTGTGTCATCGTCGATGGAGTTGATCAGCGGGAAATCCAGGTTCGATGAGATGTCGAAATTCAGGTCTCGCAGGAACAGCATCGACTCGTAGGCCAGAGTCCCGCCGGAGTACAGACCGCGAATGTATCGTTGGTCTCGGCCCAGACCGTCAATGATTTCCTGCAGCAGCGTAATTTCGGGCGCAGGGAAGACAGACTCGGATTCGGAGGTTGCGCCCCCTAAGAGACTCATTACTCGGTTGGCCGTCTCGTGAAGGCTCATTTCGAAATAGACGTTGGGGATGTTGGGTACCTGAGCGTCCATGCCCAGGAAGCAGACGACACACGGCTTGGTCACCACGCGCAGAGCGAAAGCTATCTGCTGTTGGGCCAACGGCCCCGGTGGTTTGGAGATCAGAGCGATGACATCGGTGTCCGGGTCGTCGTTCAGCACACGGATGCCCTCCAGCATCATGGCTCCGCCCACCTGGTCGCTGAGATCGCGGCTTCCAACGCCCAGAGCCTGGGAGATTCCATGACCCTGCGCCGCAAGAAGGCAAGAGACCTGCTGCAGCCCGGTGCCAGAGGCTGAGACCATCCCGACGCGGCCACGAGGAACGGCGTTGGCAAATCCCAGTGGCACGCCGTTGATGATCGCCGTGCCGCAGTCCGGTCCTAGCATGAACAGGCCCTGGTTCAGGGCGTGGTTTTTGAGTTCCACCTCATCCTCAATCGAAACATTGTCACTGAATACCAGAACGTGGAGCCCTCGATCCAGGGCTTTGGTCGCTTCGTAAGCGGCGTACTGTCCGGGGACCGAGATCAGGGCGAGGTTTGAGTCGGGCAGAGTGGTTAGCGCTCCGTCAATCGTGCGGGGCCGATTGGAGGATG
>JASLRP010000352.1 GCA_030743915.1 SAR202 cluster bacterium
GCTTTCGGCGAAGGACAGTTCGCGTGGTGGAGCGGCACCTCTCAAGCATCTCCGATGGTTGCGGGCGTCGTCGCCATGATACGAAGCGTTGACCCAACGCTCAGGCCCAATGAAATCGAACGTATCATCATTAAATCCGGCAAAAACATTGACAAGAAGAACAAAGGCCTCGGCAAGGGCTCCAAGATGGGCGGTGGAATGACAGACGCCCTCGAAGTCTTGGATGAAATGGATATCGACGAAGACGACATCGAAGAAGCCCAAGAACGGGCCGAGGCCCGGGCCGCAGGAAACGGTCGCGGCAATAGCGGGAATGGAAACAATAATGATTGACGGACCGAACGACAACCAACACGATTCGATGTCAGTCAATCGGGAACAAAGGGCAGCAGGAGAGGGCAGTAATATGAGCGAGTGTAAATACGAACTTGGACAGATAGTCGAGTATCTGACGGGCGGAATGGCCGAGGATACCCGCGACGAGCTTCAGGCTCACGTGGATGCTGGGTGCGCCCAGTGCGAAGGTCAGATCAACACACTGGGAGGATTCGTTCAAAAACCCGAACCAGAGAAGAAAGAGATGGTCGCCCAACCGCTGATGGACACCCAGATGGCCGCTCCGGTCGGTGTTCGTGGTGGCGCGGTCCTGACCCGTCGCAGGGTTTACGAGGCCGAGAGCAAAGTCTGCATCGACATCGACCAGCACGAGCTTGAGCCGGGAATGTCCACCGTCGAGGGCCAGATCCTGGTCAAAGGCGGAGACCTGGACGATCTTGAAGGCGTCGAAGTGTCGCTCCGCCAGGATGGAGTCCAGGTGGCAGTTGGCAGCGTTGACATGCTTGGCGACTTCACCATTGAAGACGTCCAGTCCGGTAATTACGACCTGACCATGTCGGTCGGAAGCCTGGACGTCGCGATTCGCGGCATCGAGATTTAGACGAACCGGTCGCCTCTGGCTGCAGATAACTGGCGGAGAAGTATCCGCCGAGACAACCGAGACGAACGGAACATACGCCGGAATGGAGGTTAAGCCCTTGGGCCAAGCCGCCATTCCGGCGTCTTTTTGTTGCCAATTTTCGACCTTTGATGTCAGGGGAGACGTAAGCAGATAGCGCAACCTCGCCCAGCTCGGGTGATTAGAATTTTCTCCTTATGTAAAGCGGGAATGTGGAGACGGTGTAGGCCCTTTTCTGCTGGGGCGCCAATCCCGCGATACGCAACCAGATTCCCATCAGTTCTCGCTCGTGCGTGCTGGCACCTATGCTCCCCCTGTAGTTCCACGGTTCACAGTAGTGGCGACACCCAAATATCATGAGGATATCAAATGGGCGCTCTGACCCAGATCGTGAGCAATACCGGCTGTTTGGCGAGCGCGCCAGAAGCCAAGCGGCCATAAAGCGGGGGCGAAAATGGCGGAACAGACCTCAAGAATGAACAACTGGACGACTGGACAACCGAGCGGGTTATCCGCGCCCATTGTCTGCCGTCACATTCGACCAGCAGCGACTATTCTGTTGCTGCTCCGCAAGGCTGTTTAGATATGTTTGCATTCGGTGTGCATCAACCTAGAAAACTCCCAGTGTCGCATAGGCGACACTTCGCATGTAATTCAGTTGCTATGACCAGGCCGCCTCTACGCATACTATTGAAGAGCGTAAGGTGGCCAAATTGAAACGACTCCGCCTGATTGACGGGAAATTGGCTGCCAGAGGAGATAACAGTCAGGCACATGGAAAATTCCAAACGCGCAATTTGGAATACAGCATGAGGAGTATGTGGTGAGAAGAATGAAAGGGCCTCTACACAGGTGGGTCCTTATATTTGCGTTCGTGAGTCTAGCCGCCGCGCCACTGACTTTGCTCTGGTCCGATGGGCTGGGAGCGACGCCGGTGAGCGCAACGCAGGGTGGGCCTTCGTGCTCAGGAGACTCGCACGTTGTCGTAAAGCCGGTCGATGGCATCGATGACGATTACCTCAACGCTAAGTATGGGACCGAAACGGTCCGAAAATTCTACGGGACCGATATCTACGTGCTGGAAGCGCCCAACAAGAAGGGCGCCAAACGCATTGTAAGGAAGATGCTCAAATCCGACGATGTAGTTTGGGCAGAGTCGGGGCAGTTCAGCAACTCTGAAGTCCTGCCCAGCTCAGTGTCCGCCGCTAGTATTGACCAGTTCAGCCAGGCAACGCTCGACCAGTTCAGCGTCGCTTCTTTGGACCAGTTTTCCACAGCGATGCTGGACCAGTTCTCAGCGGCGATGCTCGACCAGTTCACGATTGCGTCGCTGGACCAGTTCACCACCGCTGCTCTGGACCAGTTTACAGCCGCAGCCCTGGACCAGTTCTCCACGGCGATGTTGGACCAGTTCTCCACGTCCATTTTGGACCAGTTCTCTTCGGCGATTCTGGATCAGTTTGGACAGGCGGCCCTGGACCAGTTCACCGCCGCGGTGCTGGATCAGTTCAGCACGGCGACCTTGGACCAGTTCTCCACGGCCATCCTGGACCAGTTCGGCATGGCTACTCTGGACCAGTTCAACCAGGCGGTGCTCGACCAGTTCACCGCTGCTTCGCTTGACCAGTTCAGCATTGCTGTGATGGACCAGTTCTCAATTTCGATCCTGGACCAGTTCAATCAGGCAGCTCTGGACCAATTCTCGGTGGCAGCCTTGGATCAGTTCAGCATCGCGATTATGGATCAGTTCAGCATCGCAGTGATGGACCAGTTCACCGCGTCGATACTGGACCAGTTCAGTTTCGCTTCGTTGGACCAATTCAACATCGCGGTGATGGACCAGTTCACCATGGCCATGCTGGACCAATTTACACTTGCCAACATGGACCAGTTCACACAGGCTAGCTTGGACCAGTTTGGCCAGGCGGCGCTTGACCAGTTCTCCGCATCGATATTGGACCAGTTCTCAACGGCCATTATGGACCAGTTCTCGACTGCGTCGATGGACCAGTTCACACAGTCGGCTCTGGACCAGTTCAGCCAGTCGGCATTGGATCAGTTCAGCCAGTCAGTTCTGGACCAGTTCATGCAGAGCATTCTAGACACTTTCGACGCTGAGTACTTCAAGGCGCTGTTGATCAGTGCCCTCGACAGCGTTTACGGCGCCAATGCTCGAAATCAGGCATCAATTGCTGCCATTAACGCGCCCTATGCGAATGCATACGCCACCGGCGAAGGCGTGACTGTAGCCGTTATTGACTCCGGCATCAGGGACCATTGGTTCCTGAACGGCAAGATTGCTGATGGCGGTTGGGACTTCGTCGATGGCGACAACGACCCGACCGACGAAATCGCGTCCTACGATCCCGACGGCGATGGGGTGTACAATCCTGGCTGGAGCCACGGCACGCATGTGGCCGCGATTGTCAGCCTGGTTGCTCCCGACGCTCAGATTCTTCCCATACGCGTGCAGGGCGGCAATGGCGGAGGCTGGTCCTTCATCATTGCAGAAGCCATCGAGTACGCGGTGGACATGGGCGCGGACGTGATCAATCTGAGCCTGGGCGTGCCCTGCAAGTCCAACGACTTGAAATGGGCGATTAAATACGCCGAGCAACACGACGTAATGGTCGTTGCTGCCGCAGGCAACGACAACCAAGAGAAGCTCCACTACCCGGCAGGTTACTCCAACGGCACTGCCGTGGCCGCGACCGACGATCTGGGTGTGAAGGCATCCTTCTCCAACTACAAAAAGAACGTCAAGATATCAGCTCCCGGTGTGAACATATACAGCGCCTACGGCGAGGGTGTATTCGCATGGTGGAGCGGCACATCACAGGCGACGCCGATGGTCGCGGGCGAAGCCGCATTGATTCGCGGAATCGACCCGACGTTGAAGCCTCGCAAGATCAGGAACATCATCAAGAAAACAGGCCAGAGCATATCCTCATTGAACCCGGGTTTGGGCAACAAGCTGGGTGGAGGGCTTGCAGATACGCTTGAAGGCCTCTATAAGATGGGCATTGTTCCTGACGAGAATATAGATACATCATCCGTCGACTCGGTGTTCACAAATGACACTGGCACAAACACAGTTGACGAAGACTCCACTGCGGCAATCGCATCCGACACTGCGGAGCTTGCTGCCGCAGACGCAGAATCTGAAGCCGCTGCAGCCGCAGTTGCCGAAGCCGATGCAGTGCAGGCCGCCGTTGAAGCCGAAGCCGCTGCCGTCGAGGCTGTAGCCGAAGCTCAGGCAGCCGCGCAGGCAGTCGCAGATTCCGATTCTACAGACCAGGCTGTCGCCGAGGTCGAAGCCGCTGTCGCACAGGCAGCCGCCGATGCCGAAACCGCCGCGCTCGAAGCTGCCGCCGCTGCTGAGGTTGCCGCCGCGCAAGCCATCGAAGAAGCTGCCGCCGCTGAGGCCGCCGCTGACGAGGCTGTCGCTGCCGCCGAAGTCGCCGCGGAAGCAGAGATCACTGCTGACTCGGCCACCGAGGTTGACGCGGTCGCTGAGGCCGCCGCTGAAGCCGTAGCAGTCCAGGCAGCCCTGGATGCTACAGACGCCGCCGATGACGCTGCTGACGCCGCCGACGTGGCCGTGGTTGCCGCCGATGTGGCCGAGGTTGCCGCAGACGTGGCCGAGATCGCCGCCGACGTGGCCGTAGATGCCGCCGACGTGGTCCAAGAGACCGCTGATGTGATCCAAGAAGCCGCAGATGCGATCATCGTAGCCGTGAACGTAGTAGAAGTAGCTGTTGACGTAGTAGAAGTAGCCACCGATGTAATCGAAGCTGCTGCTGACGCGAACGATGCTCCTATCGGAAACGGCAACGGAAATGGCAATGGAAATGGAAACGGCAACGGAAATGTCGGTGACGCGCTTGAAGCGGCCACTGATGTAGTCGAAGTAGTCACTGAGGTGGTCGAGGTCGTGACCGTTGCGGTCGCGGACGTCACCGACGCGGCTGAAGAAGTAACCGATACGGCCCAAAGCACAACCGATGCGGCCGAAGAAGTTGCCGACGCGGTCGAGACTGTCACTGATGTAATTGACGACTTCGCCGACGTGGTTGAAGACGCCGCAGACACGATTGACCATGCCACAAACGTGGTGGATGACGGCACCGAAGCCATCGAAGACGCCTCCGCCGCGATTGAAGTCGCAACTGGTGCGATCGAAGACACCGCCGAAGCTGCCACAGATTCCGCTTCCAACGGAAACGGGAACGGCGGTGGCAACGGCAATTCCAACGGGAACGGCGGTGGGAACGGCAATGGCAATTCCAACAGCAACGGAAATGGGAATTAATGTGACTGACAGACTGAACGAGAGCCAATACGATTCGATGTCAGTTAACCAAGAGCCACGGGCAGCAGGAGAGGGCAATACCATGAACGAGTGTAAATACGAACTAGGCGAGATAGTTGAATACCTGATGGGCGGAATGGCCGAGGACACCCGCAGCGAGCTTCAAATTCACGTGGATGCCGGTTGCGCCCAGTGCGAAGATCGGATAGCCTCAATGGGAGGGTTCGTTCAAGAACCTGAGCCAGAGGTTCACCAGATGGTCGCACAACCACTGATGGACACGCAGATGGCCGCTCCGGTCGGAGTTCGCGGCGGCGCGGTTCTGACCCGCCGCAGGGTTTACGAAGCGGAGAGCAAAGTCTGCATCGACATCGACCAGCACGAGATGGAGCCAGGAAGCTCCACCGTCGAGGGCCAGGTCCTGATTAAAGGCGGAGACCTGGACGATCTGGAAGGCGTCGAAGTGTCGCTCTGCCAGGACGGAATCCCGATGGCGGTTGGCAGCGTTGATCTGCTGGGCGACTTCACCATTGAGGGCGTCCCGTCGGGCAACTACGACCTAACCATGTCGGTCGGAAACCTGGAAATCGCGATTCGCGGCATCGAGATTTAGAAAACATCGACTGGCAATCTTCTACCCTTGAGAGATAGGAAAAAGCGCAATGGCCACCAACAAAGAGGACCTGATCGAGGAGATTCTCGTAATCGAGGACAGAGCTGAGCGTCAGCGTGTCCTCAGGGAACACACTTCGCTGGTCGATGCAGACCTGGTGCGTGTGTTGAAGTCGAAGGCCGACCACGCCTTGAGGGACGACACCCCCAAGGCGTTGGATCTGGCAGAATCCGCCCTGCTGATCTCTGAAATGCTGGACGATTCTGTCAGTTACGCTCTCGGCCTGAGAGCAAAGGCACAGGCGCTTCACATGATGGGGCAGCTTGAGGACTCGCTGGCGATTTATGACCAGGCCAGCGAGACCTACGCCCGAAACTCAGAGGAAATTGAGGCGACCAGGACGCTCATTGGCAAGATCGACGCTCTGATACACCTGTCCCGGTACGATGAAGCTCTCGCCACGGCGGAGCAGTGCCGGGCGGTGTTCGCAGACAACAATGAGCCTCTTCTGGAGGCCAAAGTCCTGATGAACCAGGGCAACATCTACCATCGGCTCGACCGTTACGTCGAATCGCTGGAATTGTACGAAGGCGCTCGGAACATGTTCCTGAGCCAGGACGAACCCTTGCTGGTGGCCCTCGCCGAAACCAATCTGGGCAACAGCTACAGCAGCGCGGGGCGCTTTGGCGACGCGTTGACCTCCTACGAAACGGCCGGGTCGGTCTATCGTGAAATGGGCCTGAAGGCCGGTCTTGCGATGAACGATTCCAACCAGGGGTATCTGAACTTCCTGAAAGGCGAGTACAACGAAGCGCTCGGCGCGTTGCGTTCGGCGCGTCGCACGTTCGAGGATATGGAAGTGCCCCGAAATGTGGCGACAGTTGATCTCGACACCGCAGAGGTGTACGCCGCCCTCAACCTCAAGGATAGGGCGCTGGGTTCTTACGACTCTGCCCTGGGAATTTTCAAGTCGATGGGCTTTGCCTCCGAGGCCGCCCGTGGCATGCTGGGCAAGGCCGTCGTTCACATCCAAATGTCTGACGAAGAGCAGGCAAACGAGGAGCTTTCTGAAGCTCGCTCATACTTTGAACAAGAGGACAACCAGGTCCATCTGGGCCTTGTTGAGCTTCATAATGCCATTTTGCTGAGGCAGTCTGAGAAATATGAAGAAGCCCTGAAACTGGCAGAGGCCGCTCGGGAGCGATTCAGTGATCTGAATCTACTGGCCAAGACCGCCTATGCGCGTCTGGTCGCTGGAGACCTTTTGCTGGACCTTGATCGAGAGGCCGAGGCCATAGAGCAATTCGAGAAAGCGCTTGAGGCAGGCGAGTCCACTGGACTGCCGTGGATGCTATACGAGAGTCACGCGGCTCTCGGACGGGCGCATCGACAGGATCAACCGGATGAGGCTCGGACTCAGTACGCTCAGGCCATCGAAGCTCTGGAGCGCACCCGGATGAGCCTTCGCCCCGAAGAGTTGAAAACCGCATTCATCGGAAATAAGCTCGACGTTTATGGCGACATGATCGCTCTGTGTATCGAGCAGGGCACCGATGAGGGCCTCGAAGAGGCTTTCAAGTACGTCGAGCGATCCAAGTCCCAGGCGTTGTTGGACATGCTGGCCGGCGAGGTCAAGT
>JASLRP010000353.1 GCA_030743915.1 SAR202 cluster bacterium
TACAGCGCCGGTCAACCATACTTCGGGAGCGGCCGCGCTGGCGTCCTGATGGTAGCCGGACACGAATATGCCTGCCCGCTCCGCCGCCTCGATAATGGTGGTTGTGCAGTCCTGATGCTGTGTCAGCACGTCAATGCCGGCGTCGATCATCGTCTCGGCGGCGGAGGTCTGCTTGGCGGGGTCGCACCAGTCATTCAATAGCACGAAGGTCGTCTCAACATCCGGGTTCACGGACTTGGCCCCCAGATGGAAGGCGTTCACGTTCAGCAGTGTCTGAGGGATCGGGAAGGCGGCGATGAATCCCAGCTTGTTGGATTCAGTCACTTTGCCGGCGACCTGACCGGCAGCGTACTCCAACTGCCAGATGTTGCCCATGTACGCGCCGAAGTTGTCGGTGCTTTTCAAGGCGCCCTGATGGAGGAACACCACACCGGGATGTTTGGTGGCCTCTTCAATCGTAGGGTCGGAGTAGCCGTAGCTGGTGGCGAAAATGATGCCCGCTCCCTGCTGGATCATCTGAGCTTCGACAGCCTGCACCTGAGCGGTTTCCGGAATGTTCTCAGCTTGAAGAAGTTCGACGTTAGGAATCTTCGATTGCAGGTACAGGCTGCCCTCGAAAGCGGCCTGATTGTAACCCAGGTCCTTCTGAGAGCCAACGTATATGAACCCTATTTTCAAAGGATCGCCGTCGCCCAGAGAAGCGGCGTCGGCGTACTCTGACGTGGGCGGGTGTGAACTGCCGGCTATGCCGTCAATGAACATCTTCCCAAACAGTTCGGGCGACCCGCCAGCCAGCTCATCTACCGTGGGCGATGTTGCCGGAACGGTCGCTGCGGCTGGAGCCGCCGGGGCCGGGGCTGGCGCAGGCGCGAGGACCGCTGCCGGGACTGCTGTCGGAGTTGCCTCTTCATCGCTGCTGCAGGCAGCAGCCACCAGGATTGACAGGCTCGCGGCCATCACGAGTAGACCACGAAGCCCGTTTGATCTTATTAGCCTGTAAAAACTCTGCAACGTTCTATACTCCTTGAAAGTTGATTTCATATTTCAGTTGTCAATTTGAAGAGATGCTTTCCCGTCAACCTCTCATTACACTCTTCAAGCCTTCGGGCATGGCGCGTAGCGCAGCCCCCGTCCAGATTGATAGCACGCCCAGCGTGATGATGTAAGGAAACATGTCCAGTATGAATGGAGATATCGGAGTCCCGATGGACTGAAGCTGGAGTTGAAGGCCAATGGCGCCTCCGAACAAAAAAGCGCCAGCCATCGCCCTCAGTGGCGACCACATGCCGAATATCACCAGCGCGACAGCGATGAATCCTCTTCCTGCCGTCATGTACTCGGACCATTGGTGAGTGAACGCCAATGATAGCTGAGCGCCGCCCAGTCCGGCCAGAACTCCGCCCAAGATTACAGCCGTTACCTGCAACACTTCCGGCCTTCGACCAGCCGCGAACGCGACTTCGACGCTTTCTCCGACCGCTCTGAGGCTCAGGCCCCAGCGAGTCCTCATAAGCACGAACCAGAGAATCGGCCCAAGAGCGTAGGCCGAGTATGCCAGAATGTCCTGCTGAAACAGCGCTTTGCCAAACACCGGAATCTGCGAGATCAAAGGGATGGAAATGTCGTTCAGTCCATCTATCTGAGCGCTGACGTAAGAGCGTCCGGCGAAGGCGGTTATGCCTGAGCCGAAA
The DNA here is from genome assembly GCA_030743915.1 of SAR202 cluster bacterium. Classification (GTDB taxonomy): domain Bacteria; phylum Chloroflexota; class Dehalococcoidia; order Lucifugimonadales; family UBA1123; genus UBA1123. The sequence continues at coordinate 1,692 of JASLRP010000353.1, forward strand.
AAGGTGACGGCGAGTCCGGTCGCCAACTGGTTGGTGCCTCGGAACACGATAAGGTAGGCATGAATGGCGGCCAAAAGCCCCCCCGCAAACGATCCGCCCAACACACCTATGAAAACGTTCCTCGTTTCCACAGTCACGATGAAACCGAATGCCGCGCCCATGAGCATGCTGCCTTCGATACCCAGATTGATCCGCCCCGAACGCTCGGTGATGACCTCGCCGTAAGTGGCGTACAGAACCGATATCCCAGGGCCTACCGCGCCGGTGAGAGCGCCGCTCAAGACAAGCCAGAATGTGCTCATGTGGCAGGCTCGCTCTTGCGTCTGAAACCCAGCACCATGAACAGAGTCAGCCCTATCAGGATGAACATCGCCGCCGACGGCAGGTTGCCCGTGAACTGGAGGGCATCGCCGCCGACCAGTATCACCGCAAGCAGCGCGGCCATCGCGATTATCGTCAGAGGATTGTGGTTCGCTAGCCAGCTAGCCAGAAATCCGAGGAAACCGAAGTTATCCGAGATGCCTGGACGCAGGTGATGCTGAATCCCCGCCACCTCGCTCATGCCGGCCAGACCGGCCATTCCTCCGCCCACGAGCATGGCGACGATCATGTACTTGACGACGGGCACGCCGCGCCGCTGAGAAGCGCCGGGATTTCCGCCAATGGCCCGCATGTTGAATCCCCAGCGCGTCCGGCTCAAAATCAGATAGCTGACGACCACCGCAACCAGCGCGATTACCGCGCCTCCGTGGAACCGGGTGTCGCCGAACCCGGATAGCGTAGCGGCATCGGAAAAGTTCGGTGTGTAAGGGTATCCGAACCCTTCGGGGTTCTTCCACGGGCCGAACACGAATATATTCACAAACGATATTGCAACAAAATTCAACAACAGCGTGGAGATCACCTCATTCACCCCTCGCCAGTTCCTGAGCAGAATCGCCAGCCCGCTCCATGCAGCACCGCCGATGAACCCGCCGATCATCATTGCGGGAATCATCAGCCAGATTGTCCCGATTCCAGAGTAAAGAGCAACGCCCGTCGCGCCCCAGGCGCCCAGGTATAGTTGCCCTTCGCCTCCAACATTGATGAGACCCACCCGGGCGGGAATCGCCGTGGCAAGGCCGGTGAAGACGAAGGGAATCATCCGCACGCCCACCTCGCTCATCCCGACTTTGCTGGCCAGGTTCGTGCTGAAAATGCTGCTGTAAATGTCTATCGGGTCACGCCCAATAAACAGCAGGAAAACCCCGAACACCACGAATGACATGAAGATTGCGAAGATTGATCTGAAGGCGGGTGATGAGGTGATATCCCTGGTGGAGCGCTCGGTCTGCCTGAGCGTCTGCAAGAATTGCGGCATCAGTCCTGGTGACCCGTCATTAGCCTGCCGATGAGGGCAACGTTCGCCTCGCCAGAATCGAACTGGCCAATAATCTCTCCCTGGTACATCACGATCATTCTGTCGCTGAGTTCCATCAACTCTTCCAGGTCTTCGGAAACCAACAGGACCGCCGCGTTCCCGTTCTTGGAATCCACCAGCATCTGACGAGTTGTCTGGGCCGTGAGAACATCCAGGCCACGAGCCGGATAGTAGGCGATCAGGACACGCTCATTGCCTGTCATTTCTCTCGCCAGGGCCACGCGCTGAACGTTGCCGCCAGATAGCTCTGAAACCCTGGCGTCGTTTCTCGCAAGGGCCAACGGAAACGCCGACAGCATGTCCTCGATTCTCTGCCGAATTCTGGGCCACGACATCCAGAGACCGCCGCCGTTATAGGCATCCAGTCCACCCAGCGCCAGATTCTCCTCGACCTTCATGTCCGGCACAACCGCCATCGCCAGCGGGTCTTCGGTGACATAACCGACGCCCTCTTTTATGAGCCTGCCGGGAGACCAGCTCTCAACTGGCTCGCCGAACAGTCGTATAGAGCCTTCTGACATTTTCGTCATGCCGAACAGAATTTCGCCAAGCTCCTGTTGGCCGTTCCCGGAAACGCCAGCCACGCCGAGGATTTCTCCGGGCGATATGTGGAAATTGATGTTGTTCAGCCCTCGCCCGTCGTGACCGTTTCCCAGGGATACTTCGCTGAATTCGAGAGCGGGGCCAATCGCCGCGCTTGTTTGGATGGAATCATTCCTGACCGGCTCCGGCGCCTCGATGTCGAGCATCATTGAGATCAGAAGGCTTGGATCAAGCTCGTCACGCATCACTGTCCCGATGACCTCGCCGTGTCGAAGCACAGTGGCTCGATCAGCCACCGCCATCACCTCGCGCATCTTGTGTGTGATGAACAGGATCGCATATCCATCGTTTTTCAGATCGGCGAATATGCGAAACAGGTTGTCGGCTTCATGCGGCGCAAGGATGCTGGTGGGTTCGTCGAATATCAGAATCTTGGCGTTCGCCAGGGTCAGCTTGATTAGCTCGACCTTCTGCCGCTCGCCCATTGAAAGGTTGCTCACGCGAGCGTCCGGGTCAACGTCGAGTTCGTATTGGGATGAGACGTCTTTGATCCTCCGAGACAGAGCCTTGCGGTCCAGGTAGATGCCCTGGTCCGGCAGGAACAGCGCAATATTCTCGGCCACGCTCAGCGCTGGAATCAGGGTGAAGTTCTGAAACACCATGCCGATGCCCAGCCGACGGCTGTCATTCGGCGATTGGATTTTGACTTCGGCGCCGTCGAGGGTTATCTCGCCGGAATCTGGCTGATAGAACCCGTAGATGATTTTCATCAACGTGCTCTTGCCGGCGCCGTTCTCGCCCAGAATCGCGTGGACTTCGCCTCCGCGAACATCCAGGTCAATGCCCTGGTTCGCTGCCAGTTCCCCGAAACTTTTGGATATGCCTTTCAGCGCCAGATTAGCCGAGCGCGACACATTGTCATGAAGTCCATCGAAACGAACCTGATCAGTTACTATCCGGTCCGAATCTGTCGGCCCGTTTTCAATAATCGCCAACTTACACCCCGTCTGAGATTGCCTCACGAAGGCTATGCCCTGAGTGTTACCTGCGTGTTTCATCGTTGTTACAAAGATGTAACATGTATCGGCAGTCCTTTTCAATTTTTGAGAAGCAGGAGAAATTTCAGAAGATGACGAATGACGCTCTACACAGCCTGTTACCGATTGCCGGATGGGACGACGAACGCGCCCGAGAAGTTGAGATATCCGGCGGTCCCGATCCGATATTGCCGACTCCGTTTCTAATCGGCGAGACCAGCGCCGCCGCGCTGTCGGCAGTGGGGCTTGCAGCGTCCGACCTGTGGGAGTTGCGCACGGGGCGTCGTCAGGAGGTCGCCGTCGATACCCGGCAGGCCACAGCGTCCCTGCGCAGTGGGCATTACATGCAGATGGACAGCGCTCCCGTTTCAGCCGCCCGCAATACCGTGATGGGAGTCTATCCGGCCAAGAATGGCCGTTGGAGCTACCTCCATTGCAATTTCCCCAACCACCGCGCTGCCGCCCTCGGCGTGCTGGGCGTGGAGGAAGACCGAGATGCAATGGCAAGGGCGGTGGCCCAATGGGACGCTCTGGAACTTGAGGAGGCGATTATCGCCGCCAAAGGAGCGGGGGGCATGGTCCGCACGATGGACGAGTGGGGGCAACATCCGCAGGCCGCCGCAATAGCTTCGCTGCCTCTGCTGGAGATAGTCAAGATTGGCGACAGTCCGCCCGAAAATCTCCCTGACGGCGGCAGACCCCTGTCAGGCATTCGGGTCCTCGACCTGACGCGAGTTCTGGCCGGGCCGACCTGCGCCCGCACCCTGGCTGAACACGGCGCCGATGTATTGAAGATCACCGGCGCCCACCTTCCGAACATCGGTTACCAGGAGTACGATACCGGCCACGGCAAGCTGTCTGCCCACCTCGACCTGCGCGAACAGGACGACCTGGAAACCATGCGCGGGCTGGTCCGGGAGGCCGACGTATTCTCGCAAGGCTACCGGCCCGGAACTCTCAGCGACCGAGGGCTGTCGCCGGAGGCGCTGGCAGAAATCCGGCCTGGGATTGTTTACGTTTCGCTGTCTGCGTTCAGCCACGTCGGGCCGTGGGCATCGCGTCGCGGCTTTGACACGGTGGTGCAAACCGTCAGCGGTATCACCAGCCGACAGGGAGAGTTGTTCCCAGGCGATTCGCCAGGGCCGCAGTTCTATCCCGTGTCTGCCATCGACTATCTAACCGGATATCTGATGGCATTCGGCGCAATGTCAGCCCTGGCCCGGCGAACTCGCGAAGGCGGAAGCTGGCTGGTGAGAATCTCTCTGGCTCAGACCGGACGCTGGCTCGTCGAGCGCGGCCAGGCGTCGGAATCCGAGCTTCAAGACGTCCCGCCGGAATTCACATCTGAGGAGTTGGAGCGTTGGTCAATGACCAGCGACACGCCGATGGGTCGACTGGTCCACCTTGGGCCTGCGGTAAAACTCTCCGAGACGACTCCGCGCTGGTCTCGGACATCGGTCCCCCTAGGATACAACGAACCGGTGTGGCCGGAGCGAGGCGCGTAATCATGCACAGGGCAGGGTTCGTATTCTAACGCTGCCCCGCACAGTAAGTATCCCCTCGATTACGAGTCCTCGCCGATGTCCTAGTCTCACGTCTTCTTGCGGCTTCGCCTCTGCCTCCAGAAAGCCAGAACTGGCAAAGCAAGCAACAAACTCATCTCAGCCGAGAAGTGGCCGTCACCGCCCAGGGAGTTGCATCCACCAGATGCCGCAGGCGTCGCAACAGGCGTCGGTGGAACTAGAGTGTCTGGCGGAGCCTGAGTCGCCGTTGGCTCGACTAGTGTCTCTGTTATGACCAACGTAGCAGTAGGTTCAGCGGTCGGTGTTGGCGGCTCTGCCGTCGCGGCAGGCACAAGGACAGTCACGACCACGACAACAGGCGTTGGTGTCTCGGTCGGAGTCCCAGTAGGCGAGGCCGTGGGCTCAATCGTTGCGGGCACGGGTATCCTCGTCCTAGTCGGTGGAGTCACTGTTGCTGTGGGCGTGCCAGTTGGCGTCGGCGATGCGCTTGCCGTGGGCGTCAACGTTGGAGTTTCGATTGCCGACATCGGAGTTGCGGTCATCGGAGGAGCAACCGTCGCCGTCGGAATGATCGTCGGTGTCTCTGTGGGGTTGGCCGGCGTCGTCGGTGATGCAGTTAACGTCGGAGATGGCGTTACGGTGTCCGTTGTAGTTGTCGCCGTGATAGTAACCGTCGTCGCAGGCGGCGTTGCGGTAGTTGTGGGCGATGGAGTCGGTGTTGGTGTCGAAGTGGGTGTGGGAGTGACCGTCGGTTCTAGGATAACAACATCGGCGGCGGCGGTAACCAGATTGTTGGAGCCAACCGGGTCCAATTCAGAGCTGAACACGCTGGCGCCGTGGGCAAACTGACCAACGGCGCTAGTGTTCAAGTTAACGGTTATGCTGGCGAGACCGCCTGAACTCAAACCACCCAGAAGACACGTCAGAATCCCGCCGGATTCGGAACAGGCTCCCTGGCTCGGCGTCGCAGATGAGAAACTCACCGATTCTGGCAACTCGACCCTGACCGACACGTCTGCCGCTGGGTCCGGTCCGTTGTTCTTGATTGCCAGACCGTAGCCAAAGGCCTGTCCGGTAATGAAAGGTTCGTCGGAAGGCGTGTAAGCAATCGAAAGATCTGCGGTTGCAACCAGAGCCTGATTGACCGTGAGCGTGGCTGAATTACTGGTCACCTCGCCTGCGTTGTTCGAGACTGCCACTGAATAACTGCCCGCATTCTGGGCCTGAACGTTCTGCATTTCCAACTTGTTCGATGTCTGGCCTTGAATCAGCTGGCCACCGAAGCTCCACTGGAATGTCGGAGCAGGGACTCCCGACACCGCAATGCTGAATGTGGCAGATTGTCCGGCTATGACCGTCTGGTTAGTCGGCTGTGTGGTAATAGTCGGAGCGCTGGCAGGCGGGTCATTGTCCAGGTTCGTCAACAAGACCTCTGCCCCACCGACGCGGTTGTACTGGGAATCGAGACTCGACGGCGTGAAACGCACTGTGTACACTATGTCGCCGTCAGAGTCGGTGTCGTTCTGGCCGGTGACAAAGAGGCGTTGGGGATCGTCCCAGTTCACAGATGTGAACGTCAGAGACTCGGTGGTGGGAAGGCCCTCAGACTTGTCCAACACCTCAACCTGGACCGTTACCTTGTCCATTGTGGGTCGGGTTTTCAGGACGACATCCATGACAACCGCCGCGCCTGGCTCGGAAGTTATCGGACTCCCGGTCACGGTGACAGCGACGCCAGTGTCGTCCTCGTCAACGCGTCGTTTGTAAAGCGCCCGTCCTCCAACAGTGTCTTCAATTCCCGGATAGCTCTCTCCGGTGATCCACCAGAGCCAACGGCCGTCCGTTGTGATGCCTCCTTGAATCACTCTCTGGGTGGTCGGAACCTCATCGCTCAGCCAGTTGTCCTTCTGCCAACCTCGTTCCGATGTCCAGGAGTACAGGTCATCAACGTCACTGGACGAACTAGCGCGGTCCGGTTCGGCCAGATCACGCCTGTTTCCAACGACCGCGTAACGGCTGCCGAATGTCCCCCAATTCGAGACCGAGGGAGCGCTGGAGTCTATTCCGGTTGACGCGCCTTCGCGGTAAAGGAAAATACGATTCTGCCAATTGTTGGTCGAAACGGAAGTGTATGTGTCGATGTTCGGTCCGGTCTGGTTGGCGTCGCTGCCGGTGAGGTTAGCGCTGGTGGTAAACGTAACCGCTCGACCGCCACGGTCGATCATAGGCGCCCGCGCTCCAGTGGGCGCCAGCGCGCCTTCGCTGGTTGTCGTTTCATCGTGAACGTCCAGAGCCAAAATCGATACGCTGGAGAAGTCCAGTGTTCCATTGGCATCGATGCCTGCGAATCGGGCGATGACCGCATCGTGCGAGTTGTTGGTGTCGCCAGGAATCAGGTTGGTGTGGGCCGTCTCGAACGCGAACAGGAGGCCGTCGGCTGTGCATGAGGGGCGTCGAGAGCCTGTGCTGGAGCTTCCGCCTGTCGCCTGCGCTCCACTGGCGGTCACGCTGACTCGGCGAATGACGTATCCGCCCTCGAACAGGTCGCCGTCGGCATCCGGGTCCAGATCGGCTACGAATATGTCCACGTTGCCGTTGGTGTCACCAGCCACATAGTTGGCAAACCTGTCCTCGAAAAAGACATATCGCCCGTTGTATGTCGAGCAGGTCTGGACAAAGGAAGGCGAAGCGAAAGCGCGGCTCAAGTTGACCGGGTTGCCATTTCGATCACGGGAAATAAGCGCAGTCTTGCCGGTCACCAGGTCATTGACGTACAGGTTCACGCCTGATGTCGTGTCGGAGGTCAGGTTAGTCGCTTCACTGGCGAAAAAGGCGTAACGGCCATCGCCACTGACTCCTGGATTTCGTGAATCGCCGCCCACGGGCTGGTCACCGGCGGTGTTGGCGTTTACGCGAACGATGGCGCCGTTGCGCCACGTGAATATATCGTCGTCGCTGTTGGTGT
>JASLRP010000354.1 GCA_030743915.1 SAR202 cluster bacterium
ATACGACCTGCTTGCCATGCCCATCGACTCGGAGCCTGCCACGATCATGGATTTGCGCCCCGGAATACGAAGCAAAGACGCCGCCATCGCCGCTCTGAAAAAAGGCTCATATCGCGGACTGTTCAGTATGGTCAGCGGCCCTGCGCTCTCCGTGTGCTGCGGTTTCACCTCGGACGGCGAAGGCAAACTGCCCCTGGCCCTCCAGCTTGCGGGCCGTCCCTTCGACGAGGCCACGGTTCTGAATGTCGCCTACGCCTACCAGAAAAACACGGCATGGCATCTGGAGCGTCCGCCGGTTTAGACCCCTATCCCCAAATTGAGTCGCCAATCACGCCATACTGAGCGGAGCGAAGTATCTGGTCGCTCCAAAACAACGCTTGCCCCACTGACAACAGATCCTTCGGCTGTGGCCTCAGGGTGGCGGGAAGTATGCGGCGTTTTAGGGTGGAGGGAAGTATGCAACCTCAGGGTGGCGGGGACCATCTCCGGTGGTGAGGCGGTCATAGGGTTGGAGCAGGCACAGGCATCGTAACCTGATCCTCGCCATTTTTCAGACAAAAAGAGACTGGCGGTAGGCGTGTGTGAAACAGTTGACGGGGGAGAGGCGCCCGATGATGCCTCACTGTCGTCACAGCACATTGCTACCGCCAGTTTTTAGGGATACCGTCCGTAGGACTGACAGGCTCGTCCCGCTGGGTGACTTAACCTGGATATCCCCTTCACGAAGTAATATAGCACCCCTGCGTTACACAAAAGTTACACGGATTTTGACGCCTGAAACAGAGGAAATTATCGACTAATGAGCATGTGTTATGCTCTACCTCGATTCCAACACGAGAGCATATGCGCATGATAGACCCAATCACCCTGGAGGTTGTCCGGCATCGGCTGAAGTCCATCGCCGATGAGATGGAGATGACGCTCCTGAAAAGCGCCTACTCCACCATCATCAAAGAGGGACTGGACGCCTCAACCGCGATCTTCGACATTCACGGAGAGACGATAGCCCAGGGAAACTCCATTCCTATCCATCTTGGCAGCCTCGTCCCCGCCGTGCGAGCCATTCTGAACAAGTATCCTGCCTCTACTATGGCCGAGGGCGACGCCTATATACTCAACGACCCGTATCACGGCGGCACTCATCTGCCCGACGTGTCCATCCTGGCCCCCGTGTTCTACGACGGAATGCCGACGGCTCTGGGATGCACGATAGCCCACCACCAGGATATGGGCGGCAAGACTCCGGGAAGCATCCCTCCTGACGCAACGGAGCTTTTTCAGGAAGGGTTCATCATGCCGCCTCTCAAACTGTACGATGCGGGCGTCCCAAATGAGACCCTTTTCGACCTGCTGCAAAGCAACGTCAGAATTCCTAATGTGGTGATGGGCGACGTGCGAGCGCAGATGGCCGCATGCCACGTCGCCACGACGCGGATGCACACACTGTTCGATGAGTATGGCGCGGACACCGTCCTCGCCTCAATGAAGGCCTTGCTGGACAACTCAGAAGCCGCGACTCGCAGAGTCCTTACAGACATTCCAGATGGGGAATACTCCTTCAGCGACTACCTGGATAACGACGGCGTGGACATGGACATCAGACCCAAAATCCAGGTCACGGTGACCGTCGAAGGATCAGACATAACCTTCGACTTCACCGGCTCTGATCCGCAGGTCAAGGGGCCGTTCAACTCTCCCACGTCATCGACTCTATCCACCGCCTACTACATGGTGCGGGCCATCACAGACGCATCCATACCGACCAACTCCGGTTGCTTCCGGCCAATAAAGGTGGTCCTGCCGCCTTCCAGCATCGTCAACCCGTCTCGACCGGCGCCCGTTAACTCTCGCACCGCCACCGTCAAGCGCATCACAGACGTGCTTCATGGGGCGATGGTTCAGGCGGCGCCTCAAAAACTCACGGCGGCCTCCAGCGGACAGCTTCTGGTCATGGCCCTGGGAGGAATCGACCCCGACACCGGCAGGGCATACGTCACCAGCGAACTGGCCGCCGGAGGCATGGGCGCAAGGCCCAGCGCCGACGGTCTGGACGCCATCGAGACAGATGTCACCAACTGTATGAACATTCCAGCAGAATCCATTGAGTTAGACTACCCCATCCGAATTATGACATGTCGATTGTGGCATGATTCCGGTGGCGCGGGTCGTTTCCGTGGCGGGGCGGGTCTTGAAAAGGTCTTCGAGGTGGCCCGAGGCGAGGCGACGATTACTTATCGGGGCGAACGCCACTCCATCCCTCCGTGGGGCCTGTTCGGAGGTCTTCCCGGTCGGCAAAGCATGGCAAAAGTGGTTCGCTCGGATGGACAGGTCGAGGAGTTGGTGGCAAAGATCACGCTCAATCTGAAGGCGGGCGACCAGCTTCATATATTCACAGCCGGAGGCGCGGGATACGGCGATCCGTTGGAGCGCGACCCGGACTCCGTTCTCCAGGACGTTCTGGACAATCGGGTGTCTGAAGAGTCGGCGCTGAGCGACTACGGTGTTGTTCTGGACTTGGAATCCGGCGCTGTGAACATCGAAGCCACCCGCAAAACTCAGGCGGAGCTAAGGACAGAGCGAGGTGAAGTAAGCTGGACATACGATCTCGGCGCCGAACTGGGCCGGGTCTGAGGATACGATATGGCAATTTCTGTTGGCATTGATATAGGCGGAACGTTCACCGACGTGGTGGCGATGAATACCGCTTCCAGCGAGCTGCTGTACTCCAAAGTCTATTCCACTCCTCCTGAACTGGCGCAGGGATTCATCCAGGCTGTCGACAAGGTCCTGGGCATGGCTGAGGCATCCCATCCCGACGTCGCGCGCATCGCCCACGGAACGACAGTGGGGACCAACGCCATCCTGGAAGCCGACGGAGCGACCATCGGCATTCTGGTGACCGACGGGTTCGAGGATACGCTGACCATCGGACGGCAGAAACGCTCCGAGATGTACGACGTGTTCATGGACGCCGAGACGCCTGTGTTTCTCGCCCCTCGACGGCGCATCTTCGGAATTCCCGAACGCCTGCATCCCGATGGAACGGTAGATGTCCAGATGGACGAGGACCAGGTGGCCGAGGCTGTGGACGCGCTGGTCAACAAGCACGGCGTCGAGGCTATCGCCGTTTGCTATCTGTTCTCCTTCGCCAACGCGACCCATGAGGAACGAACCCGCGAAATCATTCTCGCTCGCCACCCTGAAGTCCGAGTCTCCCTCTCGTCAGAATTGGACCCGCGATTCAGAGAGTACGAGCGTCTGTGTCTCACTGCCTTCGACGCATACCTGCGCCCGGTTATGGAGCAGTACCTTGGCCGTATCAGGGCCGAGTTGACCAGCCAGGGTAGCGGCGCAAGGTTCCACGTCATGCACTCCAGGGGCGGAACGACGGGCGACGAGTCCATTCTGCGCAACACCGTCTCGACTGTGCTTTCTGGGCCGGCAGCGGGCGTCGTGGGGAGCGCGCGTCTGGGCAATCTCTGTGATCTCGGTGATCTGATCTCTCTGGATATGGGCGGGACCAGTTGCGACATCGCCCTGGTGGAGAAGGGCAAACCGCTTCAGACCAGCGAGGGCAAGATCGGCAGATACCCCCTGCGCCAGCCCATGCTGGATATCAACACTATTGGGGCAGGCGGGGGCAGTATCGCATGGCTGGACAGCAGCGGAGCGCTCCGAGTTGGCCCCGCCAGCGCCGGAGCCATCCCCGGTCCGGCGTGCTACGGGACCGGCGGAGTTCAGCCCACTGTAACTGACGCCAGCCTTGTCCTTGGATACCTGAACCCCGACAACTACGCCGGAGGCTCGATGACGCTCTCCCGCGCGCTGGCAGAGGACGCCATCAGGACGGCCATCGCAGACCCGTTGGGCATGGATGTTCCCACCGCAGCCCAGGGAATTCACACCATCGTCAACAGCGGCATGGCAGACGAGATACGGCTGGTCTCGGTGTTTCGAGGCCACGACCCTCGGGGGTTCTCCCTGCTGGCGATGGGCGGAGCAGGCCCGGCCCACGCGGGACGCCTCGCTCAACAATCCAACATCCGACGGGCGCTTATTCCCCCGAGTCCGGGCGTACTCTCGGCCTTTGGACTTCTGGTGTCAGACCTGGAACACGAAATGTCACGGACCTACCGCGCAGAAGCGGCCACAGCAGATGTGGCCGACATACATTCCACTTTCGTCGAACTGGAAAATTCCTGTCGTCGGCAGATGGAACGAGACCAAATGGGCGGCGCGGAGATAGTCGCGCGTCGCTCTGTGGAGATGAGGTACATAGGCCAGTCTTACGAACTGGAAGCGCCGTTCCCGTCCGGCTCGGTGGACCCAGGAGCGCTCTCTGAGGCGGTTAACGCCTTTCACGACCTCCACGAAAGGATTTACGGCCATCGGGATTCTGACGAACTGGTGGAGTTGATAACCCTGCGCGTCACGCTCTCCCAAACGCCGCCTCACATGTGGACGCCCACAGAAGCAGAACTCGGAAACCCAGACCCGTCGCCCGCCCAGTCAGGCGTTCGGCCTGCCCACTTCACCGAGACCGGCGGCTACGTGGACACTCCGATTTTCGCCAGAAAGGCCATGACTCCAGGCATGATCATTGCCGGCCCGGCAATCGTCGAGCAGGAGGACACCACCACCGTTGTGTATCCCGGAACGCAAGCGTCTGTGGACAGGTTCCGCAACATCATCATGGAATTGCCTGCCTGAAACCCTGGAAACAGCTTTTAGGGATTCCCCATCCTGATCTACTTGGTCATGACTTCCTCCCTAAGCCATCCGGCGGATTGGATAGTCAACTTCTACAAAGGCAGGAGTGCGACGGAACGGCGCACAAAGAAAAGAAAGGGAAGTAAGCTCTCGACTAGGCTCGGCCCTCGTGCCATAAGTTCGTGGCCAACCAAGTGAGGGTATGGCTGTTCAACATGGCATACAATCTGGGCAACTTCTTGATGACCCTCGTATTGCCGGAGTCCATCGGGGGAAAATCGGACAATACTGTCGAAACCCCAAAGAATTTCTAACTCTGAATCAGGGATGGACTGATATGGTTGAATGGAACATGGACAGATGGAAATATTTCGATATCACTTCCCGCGACCAACCTCTCGGCAATCCGCTCAGCATTGCGAAGTTGGACGAGATTATCGCTTTGTTGGACCTGAATCCAGGCGACAAAGTGCTCGACGTGGCCTGCGGTAATGGAGAGATGTTGGTGAGAATTGTCGAAAGGTATGGCGCGCGAGGAGTTGGACTCGACCTTTCCCCCTATGTCATCAAAGATGCCGAATTGAAGAAAGCTGAGCGAGCGCCCAATGTGGATTTGCAATTCATTGAGATCGATGGGGCAAAGTATCAGCCAGAAGATTCAGATATGTTCGACATCGCTTCTTGTATTGGCGCAAGCTGGATTTGGCAAGGTTATCGCGGGACGTTGCGCGCGCTGAAAGACCTGGTCACACCGGGCGGCTTGGTAGCTGTGGGCGAGCCGCACTGGTTGCAGCCGCCGCACCTGGACTACCTAGCAAGCGAGGGTTTCACGGCTGATCTCTTCAGTACGCACCACGGTAACGTTGTGGCAGGCGAAGAGGAAGGGTTGACTTTTCTATACTCAGTTGCAACAAACCAGGACGACTGGGACAGGTACGAGGGACTTCGGTACCGGGCCACAGTACGTTATGCGCGTTCCAATCCCCAAGACCTCGATCTGCAGGAGATCACTGGGCGAGTCAACAAGTCACGCGAGGCGTATCTGCGCTGGGGACGTGACACGTTAGGCTGGGCGATTTACCTGTTTCAGACGCCCGATGGTATCTCTTGATGACGTTTACGGCCTGCGCGCAATTATCCCGACAAGCAGCTTTTAGGCGGCCTTAACCATGCCGTCGGCGCCGTGAATGATCTGCTCAAGCGGCTTCGGGCCGACATGGTCGCCATAGAGCTGCTCGATGATCTTCATAAGCGCTTCGG
>JASLRP010000355.1 GCA_030743915.1 SAR202 cluster bacterium
CTCGCCCGTGTAACCTGTTCGTGCCAAAAAAGCGGCGTGTCCTGAAACCTGGGCGTCAGTCGCTCTGAAAGGCCGCACGGATGACAGGTTAGTATCAGTCAGCTTCTGGAGGTATTCCACCGCACTTGGGCCCTGGCAGGCGATCATCGCAGACTGGGACGTAACGTTGGTCATGGTTAGAGGGGAACCGTCTGGAGTCCAACGTTTCAGCCACTCCACAACATGCGACGTGTTGGAAGCGTTTGGTATGAGGAGGAATCTTTCGTCGCCCCGCCGATATATGATGCAATCGTCGATTATGCCGCCATTGTCGTCGCAGATAACATTATACCTGGCCCGATTCGGTCTGAGTTTCAGAATGTTTACGCTCAGTGTCCGATTCAGCAGCGTCGCGGCATCTGGGCCTTCGATCTCAAGCCGTCCCATGTGGGACACGTCGAACAGGCCTGCATTGGTCCGGACCTGTTTCGCCTCTTCCAGGATGCCTTTGTACTGTATCGGCATCTCCCAGCCCGCGAATTCCACAAGGCGAGCGTTCAGCCTCTGGTGCGTTTCATAAAGGGAAGTGCGGTTCAGCGGGTCGTTAGAGGACATCGAATCATCCAGAACGTTTTGTCCGTCGTTCGTCCATGCGCATCAAAAGTGGTTGACAGCGAATTGGACCGGGCCTTAATCCAGTCGGCATGGTAATCGGTGGCGGCTGTCAGTGTCAACAATTTTGACCAGAGACCTTGTCGGGCACAGGCGGACCATTCGTGAGGGATGATTTATCATCTTTCAGCCCGAATGAAACCATCCTCTGAAAGACTCCATACTGCCCATTGGCGCGAATATCAATCTGCTATACTGGAACCGTGACGAACCTTGCTTAATGATGCTCGCCAACCAGGGCGGCATCAACAACTCCCCCGATAGTTTGATTTCGGAGTTTCCAACCCAAGGAGTTGTGTGACATATGGACGGGCGATCAATGCGCAGAAGCCTGATATACCTGCTTATCATTGTGGCCATAACAGCCATCGTCTTCACTTTGTTTTCCGATGCTGTTGGCGGCTCCCAAGAGATTTCCATAAACGAAGTTGTTGCGTTGACCGCTCGCGGGGACGTTGCCGTTATTGAAATCCGTGGCGATAATCTGGATGTTCTGACAGTCAGCGGCGAACTCCTCACCTCTCGTAAAGAAACTGGTTCCAGTATTGTAGAAATCTTGGAGCGGGCCGGGGTCGACCCGGTCACGACCAATGTCGAAATTGTCGTGAAGGGTTCCAGTGGGCTTTCCAGCCTTCTGGGCATCCTGTTCAACTTTCTGCCATTGATATTCTTTGGCGCCATCCTGCTGTTCATGATGCGGCAGGCACAGGGCAACTCCAACCAGACCTTCAGCTTTGGCCGCAGTCGAGCGAGGGTGGCGATGGGCAACAGCCCAACAGTCAGCTTCGACGACGTCGCAGGCGTAGAGGAGGCCAAAGAAGAACTTCAAGAGGTTGTTGAGTTCCTCAAGTTCCCGGAACGGTTCCTGGCTCTGGGAGCCAAGATTCCCAAAGGCGTTCTGCTGGTTGGCCCTCCAGGCACGGGCAAGACCCTGATGGCCAGAGCCGTTTCCGGAGAGGCGGGCGTTCCCTTCTTCTCCATCTCCGGGTCTGAATTCGTGGAGATGTTCGTCGGTGTTGGTGCCAGTCGTGTTCGAGACCTGTTTGATCAGGCCAAGCGGAACGCTCCCTGCATCGTGTTCGTGGACGAGATTGACGCGGTGGGACGGCATCGCGGTGCCGGACTCGGCGGAGGCCACGACGAGCGAGAACAGACATTGAACCAGATTCTTGTCGAGATGGACGGTTTCGACACCGGCACCAACGTCATCGTCCTGGCTGCGACTAACCGCCCCGACATCCTGGACCCGGCCTTGCTAAGGCCCGGTCGTTTCGACCGAAGAGTGACGTTGGATAATCCCGATATTCGCGGGCGCAGGCAGATTCTTGAAGTTCACTCCAAAGGCAAACCCCTGAGCGCGGATGTGGATCTGGATCGGGTTGCGCGTCAAACCGTGGGATTCAGCGGCGCGGACCTGGCGAACCTGGTTAACGAGTCGGCGATACTTGCCGCTCGTCAAAACCAAAAAGAAATCGGCCCACAGGAGTTCTACGAGTCGATTGATCGAGTGATGGCAGGCCCTCAGCGCAAGAGCCGTAGAATAAGCGAACGCGACAAGGAAATGACCGCCTATCACGAGGCAGGTCACGCTCTGGTCGCTCACACACTCCCCGAGGCCGACCCCGTGGCGAAGGTCACTATTGTCGCAAGAGGCCATGCAGGCGGTTTCACCAAAACCATCCCCATAGAGGACCGCAGTCTCATAACGCGAAACCAGCTTGAAGCGCGACTGGCGATGGCGATGGGAGGCAGAGCGGCCGAGGAGTTGGTTTTTGACGAGGTTACGACAGGGGCCAGCAACGATCTGGAGCAGGCGACGAACATCGCCCAGACGATGGTCACGCGCTACGGGATGAGCCAGAAGCTCGGGCCAAGAACCTTTGGCAAGCGGGAAGAGATGGTGTTCCTGGGACGTGAAATCTCCGAACAGAGGGATTACAGCGACACCGTTGCTCAGACCATCGACGAAGAAGTTCGCAGACTCATCCAGGCCGCCTACGACACGGCCAAACGCATTCTTGAGGAAGAGAGGGTCAAGCTTGATCACATCTCCAGCTACCTCATAGAGTACGAGACCATCGACGAAGAGCAGGTGCCGGAGATATTCGACTCGCCGCCTCCTGCCGCTGACATGCCACCGGCTCCGGCGCCTGTGCCCGCCGACTGAGTTTTTGGCTTGACGAATTATTGATCGAACATAGGGGTTGGCTTTCGGGCCAGCCCCTTTTTTGTGTCCGAAAGCGCACGAGCTAATTGGCGG
>JASLRP010000356.1 GCA_030743915.1 SAR202 cluster bacterium
TAGAGATTGGTGTAGGCGAGTCCATTGCGGTGGTCGGGCCAAGCGGCAGCGGCAAGACCACATTATTGCACCTATTGGCCGGAGTGATTCAGCCTGATTCCGGTGACATTGCGCTCAACGGGCACAGCCTGTCGGAGATAAACCCCGGCAGGGAACTATCCAGTCTCGTCGGTGTCATTCACCAGCAGTACGATCTTGTGCCCCATCTCAGCGTCCTGCACAACGTACTGGCCGGTCGGCTGGGGCAGTGGAGTATGCTGCGCTCACTGATATCTCTGGTGTCACCCAGAGATCAATGGTTGGCTGTTCATGCGCTGGAGCAGGTCGGACTTGAGGATCGAATACTCGAACGAGCATCGCGGCTTTCTGGCGGCGAACAGCAGAGGGTTGCAATCGCAAGACTGCTCGTCCAGGACCCCCAGGTGATAATAGCCGACGAGCCAGTGGCCTCTCTGGACCCGGCCCGCGCTGCCGATCTGATCAATATGCTGGCCCGGATTGCCCGAGAATCGAACAAGACGCTTATATCCAGCATCCATTCCACAGATTTAGCCCACGATTATTTCGACCGAGTGATTGGTCTGAGGAATGGCGAATTGCAATTTGACCTGCCTGCCGCCTCTGTGTCATCGGAGCTTCTGGCGGATCTCTACGTGTTGGAAGGGCTGGAAGGTGAAGGCGTCGCCCAGAAGTAATTTTCTGGAAGGCCGAGGTCTCCTGACGTTGATACTGGCGGCGGCGGTGGGCGCGAGCCTCCTGTCTGTGGACTGGAGCAGGGGACTGTTGCACACCGGGGGCGTTTCGTCCGCCGTCAGGATATTCGGAAGCATCTTCACACCGGAGCTTTCCCCAGGCTTTTTGCGACTTGCCCTGGAGGCCACCTGGAAGACGTTGACCTTTGCAATTGCCGGAGTGACTTTGGCAGTGGGAATCGGCTTTCCTTTGGGCATCGCGGCGTCTGGAGTGTTGTTCAGAAAGGGGCGAATGCGGGCGCTCACTGTCGTGTTGGCCCGATTCGTGCTGGCGTTCCTGCGCTCCATACACGAATTGGTGTGGGCATGGCTGTTCGTGTTGGCTATCGGACTGTCTCCGATGGCTGCGATTCTGGCGCTGGCTCTTCCGTACGGCGGAATACTCGGACGGTTGTATGCCGACTTTCTGAATGATGTTCCTCAGCATCCTCTCCGGGCGCTTCGCACATCTGGCGCTTCGGAATTTGAAGTATTGGCCTACGGGCGTATCCCTATGGCCCTGCCCGATATGCTGAGTTACACGTTCTACCGATTCGAGTGCGGCGTCAGGTCTGCGGCCATTCTCAGCTTCGTGGGAATTCAGGGCCTGGGCTACCAGATTCAGTTATCGCTGGACGACCTGTATTACGATCAGGTCTGGACTCTGATGTTCTTCCTGGTGGTGGTGATTGTGGTCATTGACGTTTGGAGCAGCTTTGTCAGAAGGGACCTGACTCGATGACAGCGCACGACCCAACAGCCGATGCGAGGAAGGCAGCGCTCCCGGGATTCAGTCTGCCGATGGCATCTGCGCTGACCTTCATCGGGTTGGCAGTCATTTCATGGGCGTCCATCTTGCTAGCAGGAAACAGCGGGTTCTCGGACCTGTTCCAGCCCAAGACCTGGTCGAACGCCTGGGCGTTCGTAGGCGAGTTGTTGGGTAGAGGGTCAGACAACACCCCGGCGTTCCTCAATCTCGAATCGTGGGGCAATGCCGTACGGCTTTCTCTGGAAACTCTGGCGATGAGCGTTCTCGCGATAGTATTTGCCTCTGTGCCCGTGTTGCTGACCTTCCTGCCGGCGGCGCGGAATGTGGCTTTCGGGGAACTTTCAGGGAGCCGCTCGCTGATAAGCATCGTGTTGTTCGTCGTGATGCGAGGCGCGTTCGTCATCACTCGGGGCATCCCGGAATTACTGTGGGCGATGCTGATCGTATTCGTATTCACTCCCGGAATTTTGCCTGGCGCGATAGCGTTGGGACTCCACAACTATGGAATCCTGGGCAAACTGTCCGCCGAGGTGGTCGAGGACCTGGACCCACGGCCTTCGCGAGCGCTGAGAACGGCAGGGGCCAGCAACTTGCAGATGCTTCTATATGGAGCGCTTCCTCAAGTACTTCCTCAATTCCTGACATATATGCTGTACCGATGGGAGGTGGTGATACGCACGACCATCGTCGTGGGATTCGTGGCCGCCGGAGGTCTGGGGCGCGAATTCCGATTGAGCATGAGTTTCTTCCAGTACGACGAGGTGATGTTGCTTCTGATGTGCTATCTTCTGCTGGTGCTGGGTGTTGATCTGATCGCCACTTGGCTCAGGCGTTTGGTGAGATAGTCGTTGGGATGGTCGAATGATAAGTGAAGTTTACTTGGGGCTGGGATCAAACCTGGGCGATCGGGTGGAAAATCTGACGCGGGGCGCTCGACTGATCTCTGAAGAGTTGGGCGATATCGAAATGTCGTCAATCTACGAAACGACGCCGGTGGGGTTCTCGAATCAGCCGGGATTTTTCAACGCCGCCTGTCGATTGTGGACCAGAGCCAGTCCGTTTGAGTTGATGCACGCGATCCGAAAGATTGAGGCAGTGGTTGGGCGTCACAGGACGTTCGTCAACGCTCCAAGGACTCTGGATGTGGACATTCTGCTTTTCGGTCGTATGGTTATCGAAACACCGCCGGTCGTGGCGCCGCATCCGAGGCTGGCCGAGCGGTCGTTTGCCCTGGCCCCACTAGTTGAGATTGCTGCCAACGTGACACACCCGACGCTGGGCCTGTCGATGGCAGAGATGCTGGCCCGGCTGCCTCACGAACCGCGCCGTATTGTGTTGCCAAAACGGGAGTGGGGTCAGTCTCTCAGCGATGGCGGCAGCATGTTGGGGATAGTGTCCTCGATGGCGTAGGTCTCACTGCACGACGTGCAACGGAGACTGCCTTCGACAACCTCATCACCGTCTTCCTTTGTCGCGTCGAGCTCCAGGTTTCCCCCGCACATCGGGCACCTGAGTATGTCCAGCAAATCGCGTTTCATCAGTTCGTCTGCCTTTGTTCGATCTAGCGAATCTTTCCGCGAATCATGTTATTGAGCTTCCACCGCAATCTCGAACAGAACGCCCAGTGCGTCTGCCAAGAGTAACACCACCAGTCCCAAAATGACGATGGTATTGTAACCCGACACGGCCCTTAGCGCCTTTCGCAGAAAACCTGACGGAGGCTCTGGGCGTTCTCGGTACATTTCCAACATCGCCGTCCTGCGACGCCGGTCCCTGGCGAGTATGAACATCCAAATGGACAGCGCGATTTTTAGGCCGAGAACCGCCACGTACTGAACGCCTATTACTCCAGGGGTCACCCGATTGAAGGTTAGTATGATTCCCGTCGCCAATAGGACGAAGATCGTCGTGTCCACCAGAGCTCGGAATTCATCCGCTGTTGCTATATTGACCTCGCGGCCACCCTCGCTCGATTTCCTGAGCGCGGGACGAAGCACGAACAGGTAGAAGATGCTTCCGCCGACCCACGCGGTCGCGGACACCAGATGCACCCACAGGACAACAAGCAGAAACAGGTCGCTGATGCTCATATCGCTCGGTAACGCTCGAATCAAAATTGCGGCTCTGCGTCATTGTACACATCTCGGCGATAGGAACGTCAGGGAACAAATATGGACTGAACGAAAAAAGAAGGCAGGCCGAAACATGCTTGAGAAAGGGGGTGGCGAGATGAGGTCAGTTCGTGATGGCGAGCGTGAGTTCTTCCAGTTTCTCGAAGTTCAGAACACCGGTCCACTTTTTGACAATGTTCTGATCGCGGTCGATGAATATAGTAGTCGGGAAACCACTGATCTTGTAGTCCATGACGATCTGGCCGCTGTCATCGGCAGTCCGGTCGGGGCCGAGCATGTAGTTGACGTCCAGCCTGTCCACGAAGGTCTGGCCATCTTCGACTGAATCAAGCCCCAACAATTGGACGCCCACGACCTTGAGACCGTCGTCTTTGTACTTTTGATGAAGGGCCTCGAAGTCGGGCATTTCGGCCACGCATGGCGGGCAAGATGGGAACCAGAAATTCAGGACCACAGGGTCGCCGGCAAAGCCAAAGAGGGATATCGTTTCCCCCGCTTGATGCTCGTCGTTGGCGAAGAGTTCAAGATCAAAATCGAAAGAAGGTTCCAGGTCCTTGGCGGTCTCGCCTGATGCCTGGCTGGCAGCGGATTGAGTGTGGTCGGAGCTGGTCAGACTCGTCGGGTCTCCGGCTACAGCGTTGCTGCATGCCACGATCAGAAAGGCGGTCGCCGTGACGATCAGAGCTGCCGACTGTCTGCTGGCCCAGAACTTGCGACGCGTGAATCGCCTGAATAGTTTTGTTGGTTGTGTCCACATCTTCCTCATCCTCGCGCCATTCAGTGTTCTTGTGAATCGGTGTTACTGATTGGATGCACAGGGTTTTTTGCGAGATTCACGGAATGTCAAATTGTGGCTCTCACCGCGCCCTTTTTATTCCGCGCTCTGATCGGCGATCAGTCCTTCGGCCCGCTGCTGGAGGGCGGCGGCCCGGTCCGGCGCGGTCTGGCGGCTGTCCAGGTATCGCTTCAGAGCCTGCTGAGGAGACAGCCCTCGACCGTAGGCGCCTGCCAGTCGCGTTCTGGGCCTCTCGGTTATCTCGTGAGAGATTGATGCGACGAAATGGGCCGCGCTCAGGGCGTCTTGTATGTCGCCGTCAGACAAGTGCGCTTCCTGAGTGACTGGCAAGGAAATCCTCAACCTGACGATGGCGTCATCAACATAGACGCGCTGGATGGCCGATATTACGGTGGCAGTGGGGTCCTCGTCGCTGGCGTCAATTTTGACATCAATCGTCAGGAATCTTCGAGGTTCCACTTGCCGGAACTCAAACTTCGTCATGCGGGTCCCTTGAGGCGCGGTTGGGTCCAGATCGACGACGCAGTACCCTTTGTCGTCGTTCTCCTCCCCGAAGTCAATTCGCTGTTGGCTACCTGCATATACTACGTGGGGCAGCGACCCGAGGATTTGATGTTTGTGAATGTGACCCAGGGCGACGTAGTCAAGCTGAGGCAGCGTGACCGCGCTTTTGAGCAGCACGTGGTCCCGTCCAAGCATCATGGATTGCTCGGAACTTGTGGTCGCCTGGCCCACAGTAACGTGGCCTGCGAGCACTGCCGGAATCGTGGGATTCAGAGCCTCGACGTTGTTCTGGATAATACGAGTGAGGCTCTCCTGGATGTTTTCGTTTATCTGGTCGGGCGTGAGCCTGCGGGACTCCTCACGCGCCAGAAACTGGCTCCTGCGGACCCAAGGCACCGCGACGATCTGAACAGGGCCGCTGGGCGTATCGACGGTGTAAGTTCGGGGCGTGTCCCCTATGGTGACCATCGCAACGTCCAGCGTTTTGTAGATGTCCAAAGACGTGGCGCGTCCGAGAGCGTTGGGCGTGTCGTGATTGCCTACCAGCAGGAACGTCGGAATTCCAGCGTTGGACAGCCGGACGATGCGCTTGGCGAACTCGCGCTGGTGAGTCTGGGATGGATCACGGCTCTTGTAGGCGTCGCCGCAAAACAGCGCGAGGTCGATCTTAGACTCGACGGCGTCGTCCACCATTTGGTCGAAGGTTTGCAGGAAGTCGCCGAGGCGCGATGACAGCCCGGTCTCCGGATCGACCTTTGAGTAGTTCTCAACGCCTATGTGAACGTCTGCGAAATGGAGTATGCGCATGCGTGCGTCCTGTCAACCCTCAGCGATTATGCCTGGTATGCCGACAGTTTCGTCACAAGTTCTTCCACCAGCGTGTCGATGGGCACTCGAACCTGCTCCATCGTG
Source organism: SAR202 cluster bacterium (assembly GCA_030743915.1). Lineage (GTDB taxonomy): Bacteria > Chloroflexota > Dehalococcoidia > Lucifugimonadales > UBA1123 > UBA1123. Next base: position 5,845 of record JASLRP010000356.1, read on the forward strand.
TCCCGGTCGCGGATTGTGACCGCATTGTCGTCCAGCGAGTCGAAATCGACGGTGACGCACAATGGCGTGCCTATCTCGTCCTGGCGGCGGTATCGCCGTCCGATGCTCTGAGTGTCGTCAAACTGGACGTACCCGCTGATTCGCCCTGACTTCTGCACCGTCGAGAACACTTCTCGGGAAAGCGGACTGAGCCTCTCGTTACGAGAGAGCGGCAGTATCGCGACTTTGACAGGGGACAGATCGGGATGGAGCTTCATCACGACTCTGGTTTCTGTCTTGCCGGCAGCAGAGACCGTCTCTTCCTCGGTGTAGGCGTCCACCAGGAAGGTCATGATGGCCCGACCGACGCCACTAGAAGGCTCGATTACGTAGGGAACAATGTGTTCGTTGGATTCTTGATCGAAGTAATCCAGGCTTTGACCGCTGGCTTCGGAATGAGCCTTCAGATCGAAGTCGGTGCGGTTGGCGATGCCCATTATTTCGCCCCATCCACCGGGGAACAGATACTCGATATCGTATGTCGCCTTGGCATAGTGAGAAAGCTCATCAGAATCGTGAGGCCGCAACCGGAGTTTTTCAGGATCGACGCCCAGGTAGGTGTACCACGCCATCATGTCATCCATCCATTGCTGGTGAGCTTGTTCGTCTTCCCCAGGCTTCACGAAATACTCGATCTCCATGATCTCGAACTCGCGGTTTCGGAAGATGAAATTTCCGGTTGTGATCTCGTTGCGAAACGCCTTGCCAATCTGGGCG
>JASLRP010000357.1 GCA_030743915.1 SAR202 cluster bacterium
TTGGCTTCGTTGGCTCCATTACACACGTTGACCCGTCGATCATCGAGACAGTCGTTGCCGCAGGCTGCATCCCGGTGATTGCGCCTGTCGCAACTGCCGTTGACGACGATCCAGATTTCGCAGGCTCTCTTCTGAACATTAATGCCGATACCGCCGCAGGCGAGATCGCGGCGGCGCTCAAAGCCAGCCGTCTGATATTTCTTACAGACGTAGAAGGTGTCATGGACTCTTCGCGTCGGCTCATTCCTCGAATCACGGAGCGCCAGGCTCAGGAGTTGATTCATTCCCAGGTGATCGCAGGGGGCATGATCCCCAAGATTGAAGCCTGCTTGCAGGCCCTGCGTGACGGCGCAAACTCACAGATTATCGATGGACGCCTGCCCGGAGCGTTGAGGGCATCCCTGAACGGGAAACGCATGGGCACAAAGATTGGATAACTGAAGCATGGCCGAAGATTTCGAACGCAACGGCGAGCCACCCATAGACATAGCTCAAAACATCCCGACGAACTTCGGGCCTCTTTTGAAATGGGGGGCAGTGCTCGCGGCGATTGTCGCGCTCTTTGTCATCTCGTCCATCAGCAGGGCCATCTACACCGACCTTCTATGGTTCGACGCCCTGGGATTCAAAAGCGTTTACACCAAGATTCTTTCTACCAAGATCGTAATGTTCCTGGTCGGAGCGGCAATTTTCGCTGGGATGATTTCGACGAGCCTGTGGTTCGGCCTGAAACAGAGCAGGGGCGAAGTCACGCTGCCCCTCCCTCCTGAAGTCATTTCCGTGTTGAACAAAGCTGTTATCGTCGGCGTCATAGGGGTCGGCGGTGTTCTCTCGATTATCTTTGGGACTGTTTTCTCTTCTCGTTGGGAATTATTCCTCAAGTTCACAAACGCGGCGGAATTTCCTCTCCGTGATCCCGTCTACGGCAAGAGCGCATCGTTCTACATCTTCGACCTGCCGATTCTCACGTTCCTACAAGGTTGGTTGCTAGGCGCTTTCATCGTAGTCCTGTTGGCGACGTTGGCGTTGCACTTCGTTAATTTCAGCTTGAGGGGCGTCAATTTTTCCTTGAGCTCTACCATGAGGCTCCACCTTTCAATCATTGCAGCGCTGATCATGTTCACCATAGCGTGGGGGCATTGGTTGGACCGGTGGGAATTGGTGCTGTCAGACCAGGGAGCGGTTTTCGGAGCCGCTTTCACGGACCTGAACGCCCGGCAACCTGCTCTTCTTGTTTTGACTTTTGTGGCATCCGCATCGGGAGTCCTGATGCTGGTCAACGCCTACATGAGGGGATTAAGAATACTCGTCGGTGCCGTCGCGCTCTGGCTGGTGTTGGCGCTTTTGCTGGGAGCCGCTTGGCCTGCGCTGACGCAGCAGTTTTCGGTTACGCCAAACGAATTCGTCAAAGAAGAGGAGTTCATCGCTCGCAATATCGAATTCACCCGTCAGGGATTCGCCCTGGAGCGTATCGAAGAGCAATTCTACCCCGCCGAAACCGAGATTACCGCCGATTTGGTCCGGAACAACATAACAACTGTGAACAACATCCGCCTTTGGGACCCTCGGCCACTGTCCGATGTTTATAGGCAGATTCAGGCGATTCGGACATATTACGACTTCGTAGATGCGGATATGGACCGCTACACCATCGACGGCCAGTATCGCCAAGTAGCGCTTTCTGCCCGCGAAGTAGCGCCAGAAGGTCTCTCGGCAGAATCTCAAACATGGGTGAACAACAAGCTGGTCTATACACACGGCATTGGCGTTGCCATGAGTCCAGTGACAGAATTCACCCCTGAAGGCAGGCCGGTGTTCTTCGCAAAAGACATACCTAACGACGGCACACTGCCCGTTGGGGTCGAAAATTCTCCAAGCGGGCCAGATTTGCTTATCGATAATCCGCGAATCTACTATGGCGAAAACACGCTGGAACATACGGTGGTAAATTCCGCGACCGATGAGCTTGACTACCAGACATCTGGTGACGTCTTGATTCGCAACAGATACGACGGAACTGGCGGCGTTCGGATGAGTTCCATATTCCGCAAGCTGGCATACACCTGGCAAATCGGTGACATCAACCTGCTGATCAGCAGTCAGATCACATCGGAGAGTCGGCTCCAGTATCGCCGTTCCATTGAGGAACGCATTGCCACAGTCGCTCCGTTCCTGATTCTTGATGCCGACCCGTACATCGTCGTTGCAGATGGCAAGCTGACATGGATACAGGATGCCTAC
>JASLRP010000358.1 GCA_030743915.1 SAR202 cluster bacterium
GGCGACCAGTGGTTCACGGCAGATTCGCTGATGCCTCAGGGCCTGTACTTTCCCGGATTCACAGAGGCAGACGCCAACCCGGACATGGGAGACAGCACAATCGTCGAGACGATGGGTCTTGGTGGGTTCGCAATGGGCGCGGCTCCAGCGGTCGTCGGATTTGTGGGCGCAGGAACATTTCAGGACGCCCTCGGCTACACGCGAGAGATGGGCGAGATCACAGTAGGACCAAACCCGAACCTCGCCCTGCCGACGCTCGACTTCCAGGGAGCGCCATGCGGAATTGACGTTCGCAAGGTCGTTGAGTCCAGCATCACTCCGGTCATCAACACAGGCATTGCTCACAAGGAGCCGGGTATCGGGCAGGTGGGCGCGGGCATCGTCCGAGCTCCGATGGCCTGCTTCACCCAGGCTCTGGAGGCCATTGACCGTTTGCTGACCCAGACCGCATAAGGTTTCGCAAGTTAACTGATGTCCTGGAGGATTCCTTGACCGACTCAACAAACCTTGAACACGCCCTGTTCACCCGAGCCGAGATGGAGCGCAGGTGGAACTCCGCCAGAGAGTTAATGTCGGAGCAGGGCATCGACGCCCTGATGGTCAGCAACGAGGAGAATTTCCAGTATTTCGCGGGCGCGTCGGCCAGTCTGGCATTGCACCATTCGCTGACTCGACCCTCCGTCTTCATTTTGCCGATTGAGCGCGACCCAATCATCGTCACTCAAGGCGTCGATAACCTGAAGCTCGGGTGCTACGTCACCGACCTGAGGGCCTACTCAGAACTGCTGACATTTCCCCACGATACCGCGCTGGAGGCGATTCGAGACGCCGGAGCCAACACCCTCGGCGTCGAGCTTGGACAGGAACAGCGCATGGGGATGCCCGTCGGAGCGTACCTGGCCCTGGTTGACGCCGCGCAGGATGTCAATTTCGTCGATGCCGCTCAAGTCATCATCAGTATGAGAATCGTAAAATCCGCTGAGGAGATCGCATACGTCCGACAGGCCGCCGATGTCACCGGCAGAGCGCGTCAGCGCCTGTTCGGAATGATCGAGTCCGGCATGACCGAGCGCGATGTCGTGCGCCTGATGCGCCAACTAGTGCAGGAGGAAGGCGGCGACCGGACGTCCTTCGTCATCCTGCAGCAGGACTACACCGGAGCCAAGAACCAACTGCCTTACGACAGACTGCTGGTGAAAGGCGACATCCTTGCCGTGGACGCCGGAGCGTACGTCCGCCAGTACACCGTGGACTACGCTCGGATGGCCTCGCTGGGGCCTGCCACTGACGACCAGAAGCGGGTCCACGCCGGAGTTCTGGAGGTCAACGCTCGGATGATTGCCGCGCTTGGGCCAGGCGTGAAATGCTCCGAGATGCACCAGATCGGCATGCAGGCCATCGCCGACGTCGGGTTGCAAGTTGATTCGCCTGGCAGGGGCAAGGTGGGGCGCATGGGGCACGGTCAGGGTATGCTGATAACAGAACCTCCCAGCATCGCGCCGGCCGACGACACCGTTTTGTCAGAGGGCATGGTTATCAGCACCGAACCTGGGGTGCGCTCGGGCGATGTCCAGTTCCTGTGGGAGGACGTCCATGTCATAACGTCGAGCGGCAGCGAGCAGTTGGCTCTCGAAACTCCGGAGCTTCACGAGCTCGCTTTCTAACAGGCTAGCAGTAGTCGTCGTTGGATGTGACTGATTTGACTCCAACAGTCGCGTTGGCGCGTATGACGAACTCGCTCAGACCAACGTCACTTTCCGGGTTGCCCCAGTCGTATGTGTAGCCCAATCGAGTCCACGGAAGACCGCCCGCTTCGTAAGACTTCCCTCTCAGACTGTTGATCCAGTCGATATGCTCAGCGCTGACCGACACAAAGCTGTCTGATTCAGGGAAATCGAGTTCGGATTCGTGGTCGGTGATCGCTGGGTCAGGGCTTGGCCTGAACATATCTTCGGGGAAGGCCCATAACTCGATGAACTTGGTCTTCCCCGAATCCGGAGCCAGTCCCATAAGTTGTTCCATTCTCAATGACAGACTTTCGCCGCCCCGGTAGTTCTGGCAAAAATCCCGTGCCTGGGGAACGATGGTCACCCAGATTTCCCGTGTCGTTGTAAATTCGTCGCCAACACTGGAGTCGTAACCGTCCCAATTCGTCCACGTGACGGATAATACCCGCGAACGCCCCGGAACATCGCTCCATATCAACGAGTTGTTCTGGGCTGTGATTGCGGTGAGTTCAGTTGAGATTTCCGACGGCTCTGCGAACTCGGCGTCTTTCATAGAATCGCAGAACGCCTGTGGTCGAACGTCCAGGCATCCGGTCTCGTGCCACGGCGGCTCGGAGATTCGAGTTGGAGTGAATTGCGTTGGCTCGATTGCTTTGGCTACTGGCACGGATCCTTCGATTGGATCATCGAATGGGTTTACGCCCACCCACAGTAATATGCCCACGACCGCGAAAACAACAGTCGCGATAACGTAGGCCACGAACACGGTCCAGAAAACAAACGGATATCCGCGAGACCAGCGGCTATTGGGTTCGAGTAGTTGTACCTCCACCTCTACTTCTACTTTGGCCCGTACCTCGAAGCTGTCGCCAACCATGCGCTTCACTTGCCAACTGAATAATGCGCCGGTCACACTCAAGAAGGCGAAAGCAATTAACAAAGCTGCAAGCGGCCGATCGCTTGACTGCTCCGTCTGAGCGACGAATGTAACGCCCGCCACCACTAGGACAGCAAGGACAGAGGTCAGATTCAGCAACATCGTGTACCGGTGGCGCGATGTCTCCCACGCCTGACGATACAGCTCTAAGAGGAACTCATCCCGTCTTTCCATTTCTGTCCCTCCCTACTCCAACTCTACCTGGCCGCTACTCAACCACCGTCCGAACCATATCCGGCCGATTCAAAAAGTCCTCTTGGAGGGCCATTCCGAGACCGGGGCCTTCTGGGAGCGCCATGTGACCATCCTCGATGACCACGGGATTCGTGATGATGTCTGGCGTCCACTGGAGCAGGAGGTTGTGGCCGGTCTCCAGCAGCATCATGTTGGGGATGTTGGCTGAAATGTGGGCCGAGGCGAAGTTCAGGACAGGGCCGCCGTAGTTGTGACAGGCGATGGGCAATTGGAATGTCTCGGCCAGCGTCGCTATCTTCTTGGTCTCTGAGATGCCGCCGCACCACTCGACGTCAGGATTGATGATGCGGGCTATCCCCCTCTGCATCACGGGCAAAAACTGATAGCGGGTCAGAAGCCGCTCGCTGATGACCAGAGGCAGAGTCGTGGCTCTGGATAGCTGCTCCAGAGCGTCCATGTTGTCCGGCTGGAGCAACTCCTCCAGCCACATCACGTCGTATTCCTCCAGGGCCTGCGCGATTTTGACCGCAGCGTCGACGCTCCAGTACCCGTGGAACTCCATCGCCAGGTCCATCTTGTCTCCAAGAGCGTCGCGTATCTTGCGCACCGGCTCCAGGGCCAGCTTCAGGTCTGTGGGGCTGATGTACTGGCCGTTTGTCTTCTGTCCGAAGGAGTCGAAAGGCCAAATTTTCATCTTGGTGATGCCCAGATCGTACAGGTAGAGGGCGTATTCGTCGGCGTTCTCGTTGAAGTCGAAATCACCGAAAGGGCCGCTGGTGTTATAGACAGGCAGGCTGTCCCGATAAGCGCCGCCCAGAAGCTGGTAGATAGGCTCGCCGACCTTTTGGCCCAGGATGTCCCACAATGCGATGTCGATAGCGCTCATCGCCCGAATCTCCGCGCCAGACCAGCCGCCGAATCCGCTTCGGCTGAACATGTTTCGCCAGAGCAGGTCAATCTGCAGCGGGTCATTGCCAATCAGAAAATCTGGCGCGAAATGCTCATTGATAACGGCCCGCACAGGCCCAGGATACAGATAACTCTCGCCCAGTCCGATCTGCCCTTCGTCCGTGTGCACGCGGACCCAGAGGATGTGAGCAAACTCCGGCGCCTGGAACGTCTCGATTCGCGTAATTTTCATGATTCACTCCTCAAGTCGGAATCGGTGCGACCTTGTATGCGTCCTTGGTTCGGCGATGATTCTATCGTCGCAAGCTGATTTACTCTCTGCCTGTCAGCTTGCGGCCCTGGTCCAACGGCGCGAATGACCGACCCGCGCCCGGCATCAGGAATCGGTAGCCTTCCTCCACCAATCGCGGGGTGTTCTGGGTATCGGGGTGAGGATGGCCGCATGGCACATTGTGTTCCTTGCAGATGGCGAGGATTGAGTTGATGGCATCGGCCACGACAGGATGGTCGTACTGTCGAGGATATCCAAGCTCCTGGCTCAGATCGCCCTCGCCGATCAGCACGACGCCGATGCCCGGGACCTCTTTCAAGATTGAGGGCAGGTTTTCGATTGCCGTCACGTCCTCACATTGGATAATCACCAGAATCTCACCCTCCGGAGACAGAGGCCAGACATCGGCTTTGGCGTAGTATTCCTGCTGACTCAGGCCCCAGTACCGCGCCGCACGCACCGGAGCGTCGCCTCGAATTCCCGGCGGGTTGTAGTCCTCCATCTCGGGCATCCGAGGATACCGGCAGGCCCGCACTGCGTTCCATGCCTCCTCCACAGTGCTGACGTGGGGGAAGATTATTCCATAGACTCCAATGTCCAGCACCTGCTTGGCGATCCACTGGTTCATCTCGTTGCCGTTGGGCGGGATGCGCACCATCGGAGTCACCGCCGGAGCAAGCGTCCCGCCGTCCAGTATCTGACGACGACTGAGGAGGTACTGAAGGGCATCTCTCAGCGCCACGGTGTTGAACGGGCCATGCTCCATCTCGAACGCAACGCCATCGTAATTCGAACCGCTCAGAGCCGATGCGCTTTCAGGATCGGCTGGGCTGAACGTCGTGAAGGCTGTCGTGCCTTCCTCCAGAGCCTTGATAACGCCATTGAGTCGGGGAATATCTGCCATGACCTGCTCCTTGTGTTTGGATATTCTCTGAGAGCCGAACGCCGGCGATTCTATCAGGCTTGGCATCGCCCGGCCAACAGACCGAGCCTTTGAAAGCAGGTTCTCAAGTATCACATCATCAGGCCTGAATCTCAGATTTTCAAATAGGCAGTGTCTGCCATCGCCGATTCAGATGATTCCTCTGATATACTGCGCCCAACGCCAAAGGAAGCCAATGCCTGACACAACACTCCATACCGCTTTCGGCAGCTACGGCCACACCGCCGCGCTGAAAGACGGCACGTTGAATTCAAGGAATTTCGAGTTCGACCACGTCGAGATCAACCCCGTGACCGCCATATTCCGGCGCATGGTGCGGGGATTGGAGTTCGACGTTTGCGAGATGGCCTTCTCCACGTATCTGTGTTCCAGGGCGCACCGTCAGGCGTTCACCGCCCTGCCGATATACCTGACGCGAGGCTTTCATCAAAACGCCATCTCGTACAACACCAACTCTGGCATTCAATCGCCCGCTGACGTTGAAGGCAAGCGGGTCGGAGTCCGAGGCTACACCGTAACGACTGGAGTGTGGGTTCGCGGAATTCTGAACTCGGTATATGGCGTTGACCTGGACAAGGTAACGTGGGTCCTGTCGGGCGACGAACACGTGGCCGAGTACGTCGCCCCCTCCAACGTGATATCGTCGGAGAACAGCGATCTGGGCGCAATGCTCGCCTCCGGAGAGATAGACGCCGCCATAGGCGCTCCGCCCAGCGACGCGCCGAACATCCAACCTCTGATAACGGACGCCCGTGCCGCTGGGATCGAATATTTTCAGAACACAGGAATCTATCCGATAAACCATACTGTCGTGGTCAGAGACGCAATCTTGAACGCCAATCCGTGGCTGGCTGAGGAGCTGTTTGAGATGTTCACAGCCGCCAAGGAGACGTATTTGAAGAGCATCCGCTCAGGGGGAGATAGCTTGAACTCGGCAGACCAAGCGCTGCTGGACGTGGCGGAGATCGTCGGCAACGACCCTCTGCCTTACGGAGTCGAGTCAGGCATGCCGGCGCTGGAAGCGCTCATTCAGTTCTGCGTTGACCAACAGGTGATACCTGAGAAGGTTGACCCGGAGCAGGTGTTCGCTCCCAGCACACTGAACCTTTGAAACCCAAATTCTGCGAGGTCAGGCTCCCTTGAACCCAATCACAATCGCCAACCGACACCCTGTAATCAAAGACGTCCGATACTTCCTCGCGCACACGCCTGGCCTGGTCAGGAACGGCCGCGCGCCATCGGTGGATATCTCCAGAACTCCTGGACTGAGCGAGGACATCGCCTCTCACCTGCGGACCTTTGAGGATGCCGTCGGGTATCCTCCGAATCGGGCTTATCTGGGCGACATTTTCCCAGACCAACTCAGCGAGATCGAACGTCCCTGGTTTCAACAAAACGGGACCTCAGAACGCCGCCAACCTCACGGCGAAATGATGCCCGAAGAGGAACTTTTCGGCCTGCTGAAAATATCCGACTCCTTCGACTCGGTGTGGCTCGAAGAGGGTTTTGTCAGAGAATCGAGGGCTGCCCTTGAAGCGCATCCCCTCATCCAGCCGACTGATCTGGAAATGCTGGGGGAGGGCCATTCGCGCTCAACAATCGAAGAGCAAGCCGCCAGCAAGTCCGCCGTTCCTCTCCATCTCAGAGATGGCCGCCTCATCGGATGCGTCCTCGGCGCCGAGGAGGACGAGGCTTTGTCGGCCCATGTTCTTCTGGAAAATCTGGCCTGCAAAGCCACGGGGATGATGGCCCTGCGATCGCTCTTGAGCGACGGCGGTTTCGACCCCGCCGGAGTCCAGTACATCCTGAACACCGGAGAGGAGGCTGTCGGAGACTCGTTCCAACGAGGAGGCGGTAACATGGCGAAAGCCGTCGGTGAGATGTGCGGCCTCGAAAACTCCACAGGCTCCGATGTCAAAGCCTTCTGCGCCGCTCCTGTCCATGCGCTGGTGATGGCAAGCACGATGGTCAGCGCGGGGTTGTACGATCAAGTGGCTGTAATCGGAGGTGGCTCACTGGCAAAGCTGGGCATGAACTATCAGGGCCACGTGAACTCCGACCAGCCCATCATCGAAGACGTTCTGGCGGCATTCGCGATCATCATCGGGGCGGACGACGGCGAGAGTCCTGTCATTCGGCTCGACTCGATTGGCGGTCACAACATCGGGGCTGGCTCGTCTCTGAGGGCGATCACCCGAACGCTGATCACCGAGCCGCTCGACAGAGTCGGCCTGAAGTTCGGAGACATCGACAAGTACGCCATCGAGCTTCAGAACCCGGAAATCACTGAGCCGTCGGGCGCAGGCGACGTGACCGAGCGCAACTACCGCCTTATTGCGGGCCTCGCAGTCCAGGCCAACGAAATCAAGAGAGACGAATTGCAACAATTCTCTAAGAAACACGGCATGCCCGGTTTCTCATCCACTCAGGGGCACATCGCCTCGGCCATTCCGTTTCTGGGACACGCCGTGGACGGACTGACCGACGGAGACATGCAGAGGGCCATGTTCATCGCCAAAGGCAGCCTGTTCCTGGGCAAGATGACCAGGATGTCCGATGGCTTCTCCTTCATATTGGAGCGCAACCCGTCCAGATGATTACGCCGGAGATGTCATATAATAGGTTTGAAATTCGACTTCAACATGGTTACGGAGGCTGACAGTATGGATCTGAAGGGCAAAAAAGTTATCGCTCTGGGAGAACGGGACGGAGTTCAGGGCACGTCCATCGTGGAATGCGTCGAGAGCGCAGGCGCAGAGGTGGTGATCGAGTTTACGTCCTGCTTTGTTTGAACGTCTGCAGGAGCGCTTGACCTGGAAGGTCAAGAACTGATCAAGCGGGCAGCCCAGCGAGTCGGCACCGACAATCTAGTAGTGGTCCTCGGCACCCCGACAGCAGACAGCAGCAAGCTGTTCGCCATGACCGTGACCGAAGGCGACCCCACGTGGGCAGGGCCTCTGGCTGGCGAGGGCCTCGGTGTTCCCGCTTATCACGTCATCGAAGAAGACATAAAGGCCCAGATCGACGCTGACACCTACGAGGAAGAGGTCGGTCTCATGGAACTGACCCTGGAAGACCCAGAGGGCATACTGGAAGCAGTGGCAGGCGTCCGCGAGAGCAACGGCCTGAGCTAGCGCCTGAATGTTCCGGTTCTCGCCGAATCCCAACAAAGCCCACCTCGTCAACTGGCGAGAGTGGGACCAGGAGGCGTTCCAGGAAGCCCAACAGCAGGACAAGCTCGTCATGCTGTATATCGGGGCTTTCTGGTGCGGTTTCTGCCAGGGTATGGACGAGACCACGCTCTCCAATGACGAGACTATCACCCTTCTGAACGCCTACTTCATCCCCATCCGGGTGGAGAACGCGCAGCGTCCGGACATCGACACACGCTACAATCAGGACGGCTGGCCAAGCATCGCGTTCCTGACACCTCAGGGCGATCACCTTGCCACCGTCAACTACATGCCGCCGGACGAATTTTGCAACGTCCTGGCGAATCTGCACCAGACGTACCAGGACCAGAAAGCCGAGATTCAGGCGGCATCTCAAGCGTCATCCCAGGCGTCCCAAACGGCTGGTTCGCAACAACCCGCCAGATTGCGAGCCTCCTCTGTGTCGGAGATTTCCAACACCCTGATGGAGATGGCCGACCCGACCAACGGAGGTTACGGCCCCGATCACAAGTTCCCGCATCCAGAGGCCCACGAGTTCCTCCTCTACAGGCACGAGACGACTGGCGACTCGGCGTATCTGGATCACGTTAAAAGGTCTCTCGACAAGATGAGGGACAGCGACACCTACGATGCCGAGATCGGGGGATACTTTCGATACTCCTCAAAGCCAGACTGGAATGAACCGCATCGTGAGAAACTACTGGTCGATCACGCCGGAATTCTTCTGAACTTTTTGCGCTCGTTCATACTGACCGAGAACGATGAACACAGGCAGAGGGCCGAGGAAGTTATCGACTTCCTCATCACGACCATGTCAGACTCTGCCGGCGTGGCGTTTTTCGGATGCCAGGACTACCTCCGGGCCGCCCCCACATACGGAACCGACTCACAAGGCCAAACGACCCGAACTCCGGGCGGCATCATCTCAATAATCGACGACTGGATATACACCGACGCCAACGCTCAGGTAGCATCCGCGCTGCTGGAGGCATCGTGGATTCTAGGCCGCCCGGAACTCAAGGCTCGGGCGTTGGATATCCTGGATATCCTCTGGAATCGGCTCCGGTCTGCCGAACGAGGAATGTTCCACTACTACGACGGCGACTCCGATGTCCCAGGGCTATTGAACGATCAAACCCTGATGGCAACCGCCCTCTTGGACGCACACAGATTCACCGGCGACCAGCGCTACGCGCAACAGGCCGAGGAACTCGGCAAGCTCGTGCTGTCCCGACACACCAACCCGGATGGTGGTTTCTACGACATCAGCGAGCGAGGCCCGGCCCACCTCAGATATCCGCTCACGTTGTTAGTGGACAACGGGCGGGCGGCATCCTTATTACTCAGCCTGACCGACGCCACCGGCAATCCTGAATACCGCCGCGCCGCGCTCTGGGCATTGAGAGCCTTTACCGACGATCTTTCACCATATGGCGTTTACGCCTCTGACTACGGACTGGCGTTGGCTCGTTACATGTCATCGCCTCTGACCATAACGTTGGAGGCGCAGCCCGGCGACCCGAATTCCCATGCTCTGGCGCGGGCCATCCGAACTCGTCTATCTCATTTCCGGCTGACCCTGAACATCAGAGACTCGGACGCTAGAGCCGCCGTGTATCTAGAAAACGGGAGCGAGCGAGTGGGGCCGATCCATGAGGCCGACGAGATCACCCCCGACCTTGTGACCGCGTTGCTGGGGTCGCCTGCTTAACTATCTTCAATTCAAAGCGAAAGGCAAACATCAGATGCGCCTGGAACTGGCACGACACCCGATATCCGAATTGCGCTGGGGAGATTTCACAAGGCTGGACGGCACAACACTGGAAATAGATCAGGATGAACTGCGCGGGATAATCATGGGCGACCAACGTATCGAGAGCGTTGATCTCCAGCTTGTGCGCCCCGGCGAGAATTGCCGCGCTGGGCCTGTTCTCGACATCATCGAACCCAGGGCCAAAGAGCCGG
>JASLRP010000359.1 GCA_030743915.1 SAR202 cluster bacterium
TTGGTTTGGGCGACAGAACACCTGCCTAATCCGGTACTGAAGTGGTCAATATGGAGAAGACGACATCAGGCACGAGCCATGCGTTCCCATTATCGAAGGCGTTTGAAAATACTTACACTAGAAGTGCGGCTGTAGTACTAGGCCGTGTTGACATTTCCCCGTAACCAAACGAGGGCTTCCACAAAACAGAGAAAACCTGGACAGCGCTTGATCTTGCCACCGACGGCTCATAGCGACCATGTCGTTGGAGTCGCGATGAGCAGATTTTGTGACGCTGGAAATAAGCAATAAAGGAGGCCTTGCAATGGCCGAACACATCAAATCACAAACCCTCGTCGACTTGGTGAAATATCAAGAGGGCACCGTTGTCAGTCGCACTTTGCTCAAAAAAGAAACTGGAACCGTGACTATGTTTGCTTTTGATCAAGGTCAAGGTTTGAGCGAGCATACTACGCCATTCGACGCAATGGTCTGTGTTCTGGATGGCAACATGGAGATTATCATTTCCGGTAGCGCTGTGACTTTGGAAAATGGTGAAATGATCATCATGCCCGCGAATGAGCCTCACGCGTTACTAGCGGTTGAAAAATCCAAGATGATGCTAACCATGATCCGGTCTTGACCACCAGGCGCCTGCCGCCCAGGACTTTTGGTGACGACGAGAAAAGACCAAGCCGTCTTGACAATCAATAGTAACTGGACGAGGGCTGAGTTATAGCTTAATAGACGTCGTCGGCCCATTATCGACCCAATGCCGATACAGCCTAATCTTTGTCCTGGACCAGATCCTTTACAAAGGTGACGATCTCGGACGTTGACGTGCCTGGGCCGAATACCGCCTTGAGGCCGATTTTTTCCAATTCCAGCCGATCAGCTTCAGGGATGATCCCGCCGGCGATGACTGAAACGTCGTCCATATCGTTCTCGTGAAGGCCGTCTAGAATCTGAGGGAACAGCGCCATATGCGCTCCCGACAGAATGCTGAGGCCAATGACGTCAACGTCCTCCTGGAGAGCGGCTTCGACGATCATCTCAGGCGTCTGGCGGATTCCTGTGTAGATGACCTCCATGCCTGCGTCTCGAAGGGCGCGGGCGATTATCTTGGCGCCGCGGTCATGTCCGTCGAGTCCGGGCTTGGCGACCAGCACTCGCACTATCTCGTTGCTCATCTTGGGCTACCTCCTGGCGGTGTCCTGGTCCACAAGCTCGATAAGAACGCCGCCGGTGGAGCGGGGATGGATGAATCCGATCATGCCTGATAGTCCCTCGCGCGGGGATTTGTCGATTAGCTGAACGCCCGATTCTCCGAGGCTGTCCAGTGTTCCCTGAAGGTTTTCGACTTCGAAGCAGATGTGATGTACGCCCTCGCCTCGACGCTCGATGAATTTCGCCACTCCGCCCTCAGGGTCGGTGGGTTGAATTAACTCAAGTGAAGAGCCGCCGACGCGAACGAGCGCGGCTCGGACCGCCTGGTCTTCGATTTCGACAATTTCGGCGTCCCGAGTGCCGAAAGTGGTCTTGTAGAATTCTAGCGTCGCTTCGATGTCGTTCACGGCCAAGCAGACGTGATTGAGGTGCCGGGCGACGCAGGGGCTGTCGTTGGAATTTTCAGGCATGTTTGTCCTCTGCATATTGTTGAATTACTGCGGTCTGGAGCCGAACTACTCCCTGGGAATCAGGTTGCGGGCGATGATCAGCCGCTGGATTTCAGATGTTCCTTCGTAG
>JASLRP010000360.1 GCA_030743915.1 SAR202 cluster bacterium
GGGCGCGATTCAGTCGTGATTTGACGGTCCCGATGGATGCCCCGATGGACTCAGCGGTCTCCTCATAGCTGAACCCCTGAACGTCAATCAACACCAGCACTGCCTTCTGGTCATTGGATAGTGAGAGTATGGCCTTCTGAAGCTCAGCGTTCAACTCGCTGCGCTCGGCGTGTTCCTCTGGGGAAGCTTCGCCAGAGGCGGGTTGAAAGGACGGGCTTTCGAGGGATTCGTCCAACGACTGCTCCGGCCTCCGACGGGACCCCCTCAGAGAGTCGCGGCTGGCGTTGGCCGCAATACGCATCAGCCAGGCGCGCAGGCTGCCGCCTCGGAACCTGCTAATAGCACGGAATGCCGAGATGAAGGTCTCCTGCGTCACATCCTCAGCGCGGCCCCTGTCCCCCAGTATTCTGGCAGACAGGTTCAGCACCTGAGACTGGTATCGCTGGACTATGAAATTGAAGGCGCACAGATCGCCGTCCTTGCTTCGGACGACCAGGTCTGAGTCTTCAGCGTCCATCAAATCCTCGGTTTGCAGCCAGTTTCTTGGCTGTTGTGTAGTCGTTTGAGTTTCGCCCGGCGTCGGTCCATAGAAAAGCTCATCCCGGGCGGGACCAGTCAATAATACCGCATCATGTGTGACAGGCCATAGCTATGGTGTATGTTATTATTTAAGTTGTATGCGCTCTGTGCGGTTGCCGATGCGCTTGAGGATTGAGCGATTGAACCTGATTCTCAGGCGGGCCATAGTCACATGGGCGCTGTTGATCGATCGAGATGAGATGGTGCGGGGCCAGTGCGAGAGCTAATACGAGAGCTAATTGAGACGGTCCTTCTTGCCCTGTTGATTTTCCTGGTATTGCAATTCAGCGTCCAGAATTTCAGGGTCGAAGGCTCCAGTATGCAGCCAACTCTCACAGAGGGCCAGTACCTGTTGGTCAACAAGATAGTCTATCTGCGAGTCGCCCAGGAGTCGCTCGCTAACCTTCTGCCCTGGGTAAGCGATGAAGAAGAACAATCGCTTTTTGCCTTTCACCAGCCCGAACAGGGCGAGGTAATAATCTTCCACTTCCCGAGAGACCCGTCCCGTGACTTCGTAAAGCGGGTTATTGGCGTGCCGGGAGATGTGGTGGAGATTCAAGAAGGCACAGTGTCGGTTAATGGCATTGCTCTGGATGAACCGTACATTACTCAGCATGACAGCCGGACTATAGGACGAGTGGAGGTCCCGCCGGACTCGTACTACGTGCTGGGGGACAATCGACGCGCCAGCAACGACTCGCGTGACTGGGGGTTCGTGCCTGCTGAGAATGTCATTGGCAGGGCGTGGGTCAGCTATTGGCCTCCCGAAAACTTCAACGTGCTGAGTGTGTTCAAGCAACTGTTGCAGAACTGAGGACTCGGCTGTTGGAACTCAGTCCCTGAAGATATCTGCCATACTCTTGTTTCGGGGATCGGCCAGCCACTCTCTAATTAGTGTTTCGGCCTGGTCAAGATTTTGGGTCCTGTGATCTTCAAGCAGGAACAGCAATAACAGGTCCGGGTCACCGAGCCGAATGGCTTCGATCATCTGCTCGGCTTCTCGCCAACGGGGAATCATGGCGCCTGCCATCAGTTTCGGCGGCAGGGGCGGGACCTCGATGCCGCTGACTCCCGACCCGTCAATTACGGCTTCACACTCCACGACCAGGTTCTCTGGAAACCCCTGGATGATCGGGCCTTTGTTTGGAATGTTGACCTGATAAGTGGCCGCGTTGTCGTTCACTATGGAGTCGATAATGGGCACGATCTGCTCACGACTGTGGGTCGGCTCGAAAGTATCGCTGATCGGCTTGGACTCGTCCAGCGCCGCCCGTTCAACTGCCTCGGCCCGTTGGCTCATGCGTTCCAGGTACTGCCCCCAGCCGATCTCCGAATCGAATCCGCCTGTTGGGCCATACCAGTCCAGTTTGGTCTCCAGGTCTGTGTGATACCACCAGCCCCCCAGTCGAGGAGTGTCCCCGATAGGCATCAGGCCGTATAGTCCATACTGGTGAATCGCCGCCGCCCGCATCTGGTTGGCGTTGAACGGGCGGTCGTCGTGGTCCCAGTAATTGAAGGATTTCGTCCGCACCCACTCTTTGATTAGCGGGTACGCGTCCTGGCCCTTGTATTTGAATTCAGTCATCCATATCCAGTGATTGAATCCGGGCATCTTGGCGGTAACATGTTTCGGGTCCAGGCCAAGAACTTCGGCGATCTCCAGGTAACCGTAGTGGCCGTGGCAGAGTCCGATGACCTTCACGTTGGTTGCGCGGGTCATCAAAGTGCAACCCTCGAATACCGGGTTGGCAGTCTGGATAAGCCAGGCGTCAGGGCAGGTGCGTTCGATGTCTCGGGCCACATCTAGAAAGAATGCCGCCTGCCCAAAATAGTGAAGTTTCGCTCCTCGATAATAGCCATGCTTCTCGGCCAGTTCCCGCTGATATTCGGTCCAATCGTGGCCTCCGACCTGGGCGGCGTTAATAACAAAGTCGGCTCCCCTGAGCGCTTCGACGCGGTCGGTAGTCTTCGAAAACGACATTCCGGCGTCCAACTCGTCAGAAAGTCGTGTCGCCATGCGGTGGGTCATGTTCAGGCGCTGCTCGTCCACATCCATGAGTGTGACATGGCTGCCGTGCAGCCCTTCAGTTACGCAGAGGTCACGCACGATGCCTGCCGCAAACATCGCGCTGCCTGCGCCTATGAGAGTGATCTTTACTCCGCCAGCCATAACTCATTGTCCTTTGAGCCAAAGGGTCAGTTAGTGGCGCTAATGATAGCATCTGCGAGTATGAAATTCTGCCCGACATTGAAGCGTGATTTCGGGTATGATGTGGACATTAAACTGGCTGTTAATAGGGGATTCATAAGCCACAGGCATGATCGTTGAGAGAATGATATGAGTATTTGGTCTATACTGAGGCAAATCTTTGGCAGTCCTCCAGGCAACGAGGGTCGAAATCCAGACCCTGCGCCCGAAGCAGGAGGGCCGCCCGTCACACCGGAACCTGAGAGAGACATGGGCGACCTGACAATCAAAAATAATTCCGCTGGGAAGGCCAGTTATCCAGACTCGGCCAGAGTTCGCGCTCGCGCCGAAAGGTCGGACATGTTGGCGCAGGATGAGCTTGAGGCTCGGCAGGGCGAAGCGGGCGGAAAGCGGCGACAGGCTGGACCTGAGGAGGATGTGTCCTATCCGGATGAACCCGAGCCCCAAGTCGCTCGCGAAGCCCCCGAGTCCGAAGTGGCGCAGCCGCCCAGGGATAAGGCGTAGCTACGCCTTCGATATCGACGACCAATCGCGCGTAGCAAATCTAAGAGGAGAACTCCATGCCGCCCGAGGACCTTGTTCTTTTCAGAAATATCCCACTCACAGACGCTGACACCGCAGGCCAAACTGGTGTTGTCGATGAGCCGAGCATCTCCAATAATGGCCAGCAGATACTGGTCACGGGCAACTGGTACGCTTCAAGGTCATTGGACAACGGCGCAACCTGGGATTACATGAGTCCCTACAACACGCTGCCGTCCGCGTCCGGCGGTTTCTGTTGTGACCAGCTAACGCTCTACGATGCCAGTCGCGACCTCACTTTCTGGTTTTTGCAATATGTCAAAGAGAACGACTCCAACACCGTGAGGTTGGCCGTGAAGAGAGGCCCCACGCTTGGCAACAACGTTTGGCACTGGTGGGACTTTACACCGGAGTCAGTAGGCGGTTGGACTGACGAATGGCTCGATTACCCCGACATGGCGTTGAGCAACGATTTCCTGTTTGTGACCTCCAATTCTTTCTCGACCAGTGGTGATAATTTTGTCCGGTCGGTTGCGCTGAAGATACCACTGGATGATCTGGAGCGAGGTGAGACGCTGGACTATCAGCATTGGGACACCACTGAGTACGGTTCCCTGCGTCTGACCCGAGGAGCGCGGGACACGATGTACTTTGCCAGCAACAGCCGCCGTATGGACAGGATCAGAGTGTGGGCCTGGCCGGAAGATTCCGGCAACCTCTCTGCGCATGACGTCAACGTCACACAGTGGCATGGCGGCGACTATCGACCTGCAGGGCCGGACGCCACTAACTGGTTGGAGCGGACCGACGACAGGATCACGGGCGCATGGGTGGCAGAGGGCGAGCTTGGCTTCATGTGGACTTCGAACGCCGGAGGCCAGCGTCCCAATCCGTATATCAAAGTTGCGCGGATCAACGAAGATGATATGACTTTGATCGACGAGCCGGACATCTGGAGCCAAAACGCGACCTTCGCCTATCCAGAGGCCTGTCCAAATGTAAGAGGGCACATCGGGGTCACGTTGTTTTACAGTTCACCGACCATCCCCCCCAGCCACGTGGTGGGCGTTCGCGATGATTACTCGAACCAGCGGTGGGACCTTCAATTCACCAAGGTCGGGGCCAGTGGGCCGAGGGACGATAAGTGGGGGGATTACCTCTCATGCCGTCAACACTCGCCGGATGGCCTGACGTGGATAGCGACTGGGTTCACTTTGCAGGGCGGAAATTCCCGACGTGACATCGAACCCAGGGTCGTGCATTTTGGACGTCAGAGATATCGCCGCGCTGTGGATCGTTGGAGTCAAAGCTGAGAACAACATCGGAGGCAGGCGAAAAATCGCCTGCCTCCGATTCTTTCCGAAAGCTAAACGACAGAGAATCTACAGGTTGAACTGCGGGTCCATGTAGCCATTGTCCTTGGCATAGACTTGGAGACGGCCACGGGTGCTGTCGGTGACTATGAGGTTATCGTCTGCGTCGATGACGATGCCTACCGGACGGTTGAACAGGCCGATTGGCGACTTGTCCTGGACCCTGCGGTATGCTTTTTGAGCGTCGGGGTTAGCGTTGATGACCTCTGCCGCCCAGGCCGAGAATTCCACAGCGTCGCCATGAAGCGCGGTGATGACGTTTCCGTCCGGCTCGTAGATCTGGATT
Organism: SAR202 cluster bacterium; assembly: GCA_030743915.1. Lineage (GTDB taxonomy): Bacteria > Chloroflexota > Dehalococcoidia > Lucifugimonadales > UBA1123 > UBA1123. The sequence goes on from JASLRP010000360.1 coordinate 4,970, forward strand.
CGTTTGTTGCCCCAATCAGAGACGTAAACGTCGCCATCAGAGTCCACGGCCACAGACGCCGGATGATCCAACTCTCCGCCGTCGGCGCTGCCGAACGTCAGCAGGTGCGTTCCTCCGGCTGAGAACTTCTGCACTCGGTTGTTGCCCCAATCGGCAACGAACAGATCGCCGTTGGAGTCGACTGTGATACCCCAGGGACTGGAAAACTGGCCCTCGTCGGAACCAGCAGAGCCGAAGGACGCCACGAAGCTGCCGTCTTTCGTGAACTTTTGCACCCGATTGTTCCCGGAGTCCACCACGTAGAGGTTGTCGTCAGCGTCGAAGGCGATGCCGTTGGGGCTGTTGAGTTGCCCTTCGCCGGACCCTGCCTCGCCCCACTCGCCGATGCGCTCGCCATCTTCGTTGTAGCTTGCGATGGTGTTGAGATGCTCGTCGGAGCAGAAAAGGTTGCATTCTGAGTCCACAGCCAAAGCGACCGGCCATGTGAATTCGGAGTGGCCGAAGTCTCCGAGGAACTGATCGTCCATCGTTACCTTGCCGATGCGCTTGTTGGGAGCGACAACGCCGCCCACGCCCTCGGCGCCTCGGCTCAGGACGTATATGACACCCTCTGGCCCCAGAGCCACGTCATAGGGTTGGGTGAATCCGTTGCCGGCCGCCGCGTTGCGGCCAACGGCTTTCTTAAAATTCCAGGTCCTGCCTGCCACTGTAGTTGTCAGCATGTCGGTACCCCACATAACTGGATTTTCTGTACTTAGGCCCCAGAGAGGCGTGTATGATCGTCGATATTTCGGTGCCGTGACGGAGCGGTCATTCCAACCCAACATGAGTGTGATTGTTGACCCAGGCCATGCGTGAGCCCGACCTGAGTCAATTAATCAATTCTTGGTTCAGTTGGTTTCCGATTGCAGTCTATCAGCCGCCGTTGCCGATGTAGCGCGGCGTCTCGAACTGGCCGTTCACGATGGGAGCGGCTTCCAGTTGCAGGTGGTCCTCCAGGATGGTTGAGTACACGCCCCGATAGTCCAGGTTGGGGACCAGGTCACCCTGCTCTAGAGCTTCGGCCCGGGTTTCAGGATACTCGCTGTACATCCCGCCCTTGATGTTGGGACCGAGGGCGAAGGCAACGCCGGCGGCGCCGTGGTCGGTGCCGGAGCCGTTGTCGCGAACGCGCCGTCCGAACTCGGAGAACATGAACATTATCACGTTGTCGTCGGCGTTGTGCTCTCTCAGATCGTCCCAGAAATCGGCGACTGCTTCGGACACTTCGGTCCACAGTCCGGCGTGCATGGCGGCCTGCGCGGCGTGAGTGTCGAATGAGCCGTGGCTGGTGTAGAAGACGCGAGTCCCGACATCGGCGGTGTGAATCTGCGCGATGTCTTTCAGCTTCTGGGAGATGAGGCTGCTGCCGTACTCGACGCTGGACTCGTACTTCTCAGGGGCCACTTTGAGGATATCCGCGCCCTTGAGAGCGTCCAGTCCGGTCTGGCCTAGATACTCCATGACCTGACCTGTGCCGACGGCGGGGCCGTACATGTTGGCGAACCGCTGGAGCATCGAGTTGCGCTGGTCTTCCTGCTCAATACTGGTCAACAGACCATAGGTTGACAGATCAGCGACGGAGGCCACGGATACGCCCGGAGCCACGAGAGCGCGGGGCAGAGCCTGGTCCACGTTGACTCCGGTTACCGGGTTTTCGCCATTGGGATCAATCTCTCGCAGAGCGCGGCCCAGCCAGCCCTCGGTGCCCACGGTGTCTGGCTCGCAGGTGTGCCAGATGTCCATGGACCGGAAGTGGGAACGAGGCGAGTTGGCATAGCCGATGCCATGAATGATCGCCATGTCGCCAGAATCATAAATTTCCTTCATCGGGCCCATAGCGGGGTGCATGCCCAACGTGTCATCCAGCTTGAGTATGCGGTCCTGAGGGACTCCGAGGTTAGGCCTGCTATCGTAGTAGTTTCCATCGTTGTAGGGAATCAGGGTGTTGAAGTAGTCGTTTCCGCCCGTCAACTGGAGGATGACCAGGACAGGAGGCTTGCCATTTCCCGCCATGTCTCTTTACTCCTATTCGTCGCTTATTTGCTCTGGTTTACGATTTGCTTCGTCGAAGAGGGTATCTGGCTAGCCGAACTGGTACTCTCGGGTCGCCGCGATAAGAGCGAAAGTTTCCGATGTGCGCCGCGAGAAGGACTCGCCGCCCAACTCGATGTCTCCGCCGCTTTCAACATGAGACACAAGCTCGGACTTGGTGCTGTCAGAGACATCCACCGGGCCCATGATGTCCAGGCAGCGGTCAACCAGTTCCTCGGCGGACATCGTCGCGCCGTTGTTGCCAACATGCTCGACCATCCTCCGGACTCCAGGCAGGTCGGTGTCGCTGACGCGGTCTGAAACGAAATTGACTCGTTTGACCAGGGACCCGCTGTTGATCCACTCGCGTCCAGTGTGCCAACCCTCAACGCTGGGGGGGTCGAGGATGTCCTGACCCATATATCCTGGCTCTTTGGCCAGGGCTTCCAGCTTGGGATCGGAGCCGGCCAGATCGCCAGTGCCGCGAAGGGTGCCAACCACGATTTCGACTGGACTCTTGACCTTCTGGTGCTGGGCCTCTTTGAAGAAGTCGGAGTTGAACATGGCCCTGAGAACGGACTTGATGTCGTAGTCGTTGTCCACCAAAGTCTTGGACATCATTGCAATCGCTTCAGGGTCGCGAGGCTCCTCTATGTCCCACGCTGGGACCTGAGGTTCGTCCGCCACGAAGAAGTTGTACAGGTGTCGCGATATGAACCGAGGACATGCTTCCTGCTGGAGGACGATTTCGATGATGTCATCGCCGTTGAAATTGCCGGTTTGACCGAGAAATGTCTTCTCTGAGAAGTCATGGTCCTCGGGGCGGAACACGAACTTCCAGGGGAAGCGGCCATAGGGGAACCTGGGCATTTTGGCGTCTATTGTCCAGCCTGTGAAGGCGCGTGAGCACTCGAAAACGTCCGTTTCGGTGTAGTTGCCGACGCCCAGGGAGAACAGTTCCAGAAG
>JASLRP010000361.1 GCA_030743915.1 SAR202 cluster bacterium
TCTGGAAGATTCCTTCCCCAAATCCCTCGGTCCGTACAGGGCGCTGGACCTGACTGAAGGCGGGTTCAACTGGTGCGGCAAAGCGCTGGGAGACCTGGGCGCGGATGTTATCAAAATCGAGCCGCCCGGCGGCAGTCCGACCAGAGACAGAGGGCCGTTTTTCCAGGACCGAGAGTCCAGAGACACGAGCTTGTTTTGGAACGCCTACTGCGTCAACAAACGCAGCGTGACTCTGGATATCGAAACTACCGAAGGACAGGAGACCTTCCGCAGGCTGGCTCGTGGCGCAGACATCGTAATCGAGTCCTTCGCTCCCGGATATATGGACAGTCTCGGCTTGGGATACGACGCTCTGTCCCGAGAAAATCCCGGACTGATCGTGACATCCATCACTCCTTTTGGACAGACCGGACCGTATGCCGACTACAAGGCGTCGGACATTGTCGCCTGGTCGATGGGCGGCATGCAGTACATCTGCGGCGACGCCGACCGACCGCCTGCGCGTATCACATTCCCCCAGGCCGAACTCAATGCCGGAGGACAGGCTCTGGCCGGAACGATGGCCGCATTCTGGCATCGTCAGCGCACAGGGCAAGGTCAGCATGTCGATGTGTCGATGCAGGTCGCGGTGGTCTGGACTCTGATGAACGCGACACCCTTTCCACCGTTGCATGGCGTCAATCTTGAGCGAAATGGCGCGTTTCATAGCCGTGGCGCTCTCAACGTCCGACAGGTTTTTCCGTGCAAGGATGGCTATGTGACTTTGCTGTCGGCCAACCCGACGGTCCAAAAAATGCTCGATTGGATGATCGAGGAAGGCGCGGCGCCAGATTGGTTGCTGGATTTCGACGCAATGAGTCTGGACCGAGTTGCGATGGCCTCTGGCGGCGATCAGGAAGGCGCAGACAAGTTTCACGAGATTCAACGTCTGGAAGAGCGATTCGTTCAGCGCAAGTCGAAACAGGAACTTTACGAGCGAGCGCTGTCTCATGGCATCTTGCTGGCTCCGTGCAACACCGTTGACGATATCGCGGCGAGTCCGCAACTGGCAGCCCGAGATTTCTGGATTGATCTGGACGTGCCTGCGATTGGTGACAACCTTCGGCATCTGGGGCCATATATCAAGATGAATGAGAGCCCTCTGATGATTCGACGGCCGGCGCCCAGGATCGGCGAGCATAACGACGAAATTCTGGGAGAGTTGGACTCGCAGACCGAGACGCCGCCTTCCGCTGCGATATCAACATCAGATGACACCGCCTCGAAGATGCCCTTCGAGGGACTGAAGGTGCTGGATTTCACCTGGGTCGGTGTTGGCCCGATCACCATAAAATACCTTGCTGATCACGGAGCAGACGTGATCAGGATCGAGTCGGTCAGCCGCCCTGACGTGCTTCGCATGGGCGCCCCGTTCAAGGACGCAACGCCTGGGATCAATCGGAGCCAGTTCCCGGCCAGCTACAACACCAGTAAGCTGGGTCTTGGCCTGAACATGGCGCATCCAGAGGCCCGAAAAATCGTTCGAGACCTCATCGAGACCTGGCAGCCTGACATTATTTCGGAGAGTTTCACTCCCAGGGTCATGGCATCCTGGGGACTGGGATATGAGGATGTGAAGGCGATGAAGTCGGACATTATCTACTTCAGCACCTGCCAGCAGGGGCAGACCGGGCCTCACGCCCACTATGCAGGGTTCGGCCAGTTGGCCGCTTCGATGGCGGGCTATTACCATGTCACGGGTTGGCCCGACAGAGAGCCTGCCGCTCCCTACGGGGCCTACTCGGACTTCGTAAACCCGCCCAACGCCTTCTCTGCCATCGTCGCCGCCCTGGAGTACCGCAGGCGCACCGGCAAAGGCCAGCGACTCGATCTGGCCCAGTTCGAGTGCGCCGCCCAGTACCTCGCTCCGGCCGTGATGGACTACACCGCCAACGGTCGGGTCCTGGGTCGTCAAGGCAACACTGATGCTCGGTTCGCCCCCCACGGAGTGTATCCTTGCGCCAACGCCGAGAGGAAATACACAGGCGACGGCGCTTCGTGGCTGTCTGTCGCTGTTGAAAACGAGGAGCAATGGGCGCAGTTGTGCGGAATTATCGGCGACGAGTCTCTGTCAAAGGACAATCAGTTCTCCAGCATGGAACTTCGGCGCGAAAATTCTGCGGCCCTCGATGCAAGAATCTCCGATTGGACCAGGACGCGGAACGCCCATGAGACGATGGCCCTGTTGCAGAGCGCGGGCGTGCCGGCCGGCGCCGTTCAGAGTCAGGCCGATCTGTGGGAGGACCCGCAGCTTGGACACCGGGAATTCTTCACATGGCTAGACCATGCCGAATGCGGCCCAATGCCCTATGATGGTCTCCAGTTCCTGCTGTCCAGGTCTCCGGGCAAACTCAGGATGCCCCAGGCGCTGATTGGCCAGCACAACGAGGTTATCCTCAAAGAAAAACTCGGTATGTCTGAAGGCCAGATCGGAAAGCTGGTGGCTGAGGGCGTCCTCGAAGCGTCCTAGCGCATCGACCTGTTCGTTAATTGAATCAACCACGAAGGGGGCATTCCCGTGTCTATGGCTCTGCAAGGAATCAAGGTAATCGACCTCACTCGTCTGGCGCCCGGTCCCTATTGCACGATGGTGCTGGGAGACCTGGGAGCGGACGTGATTCGAGTCGAGGAACCGGGTGGGGGACGCATGGCGCGGGAACGCGGCGGCGAGACCGACGCAGCCGATGCCCAGCGGCGGACGGCTTTCAACGCTCTCAATCGCAACAAACGGAGTATCGCCCTGAATCTCAAGAACGACGACGCGCGCGAGGTCCTGCACAAGCTGTGCCAGGACGCAGACGTGTTCATCGAAGGGTTTCGGCCCGGCGTGGTCTCGCGGCTTAGCTGCGACTATGAAACGTTGAGCGCCATCAATCCCAGGCTGGTTTACTGCTCGCTGTCGGGGTACGGTCAGGACGGGCCGTACAGCGATCTGGTGGGCCATGACATCAACTACATCTCGGTGGGTGGCGCTCTGGGCGTCATCGGCTCTCCAGAGGTCGGCCCGGCGATTCCCATGAACATCATCGCCGACTTCGCCGGCGGCGGACTTCACGCGGCGATGGCGATTATGGCCGCGCTGCTTGCTCGCACTCACACAGGGAGAGGGCAGACGGTGGATATTGCCATGTCCGACGGCGCCGGGTATCTGCTGGCTTCGATGCTAAGCGAGTATTTCTCCTCTGGAACGGTCCCAACACCCGGCGACACGGCCCTGAATGGCTCCGCGCCGTACTATAACGTCTATCGCTGCAAAGACGGGAAATTCTTGAGCGTTGGCTGCATCGAGCCGTGGTTCTGGTCAACGCTGTGCCAGGCCATCGGTCGCGAAGACCTGATTGAGGGCCAGTTCAATTCTGCGAACTTCAAGAGCGTGGTGGGCGACCTCCGTTCGACATTCGCACAAAGAGACCGAGAGGACTGGTGGACCGAACTGCGAGCCATCGACAACATCGCTGTGGCAAAGGTCTATTCGTTGGATGAAATGGTCGATGACCCCCAGAACATCCATCGCAAGATGGTTGTGGATGCTGGAACGGTGAATGGCGAGGTCGTGCGTCAGGTGGGCATTGGCCCGAAACTCTCGGACACGCCAGGGACAATCCGGACGCTTGGCCCGACCGCCGGCCAACACACTCGCGAGATTCTGGACTCGTTGGGATACGACTCCTCGAAGGTGGCCAGCATGATCGAGGCCGGAGCCGTTGACGCTGGATGATTCCGAGACGCGCTAGTCGTTCAGGTCGGAACTCAGGTGCGGCTCAACCTCGATTCCCAGAGCGGTGAGCGCCGTGGATAGCATGGCGTAGTAACCGATCAACACCACCAGTTCGACCGTTCCCTGTGGTCCCAGAAGATGCTCGACGGCCTGGAATGTCTTGTCAGATAATGTGCCGTCATTCACCAGCTCTTTGGCTGCCTGCGCGAAGATTCCAACCTTTGCCGGAACGCCCATCGGGGCGCGGTTTGTCCGGATCGCCTCAATCACCTGGTCTGAGACCCCAACCTCCCGAGCGACGGGTTCATGGTGCGCCCACTCGTAATCGCTGTTGGTCTGACGGGCTACGCTGATGATTGCGATCTCGCGAATGACCGGATCCAGCGACGTGTTGAATCTCAAAAACTCGCCCAGCGCTCCAACGACTTCGGCGGCGGGCGGGCTGTTCAACAAGGCACGGAAGGAGTTGGGCATGGGGATGTTAGGTTCTACGGAACCCCTGGTCTCGGCTATCCGGTCATAGATCGGCAGGGCGGATTCGGGGAGATCTTCGCGGTCCTGGTAGGGCAATCGTGCCATTGGGTTACCTCACGATGTGTCGGTGATTGTGGAGACATCCAGGCGTCAGATTGGCTCCTCAACAGCCGTGAGCGACTGCATGGTCTGGCGCGTCAGCTTGTTGAGTTTGTCGGATAACGCCACGGGGTAGGTGTCCTGCGGTCGCAGGGCCTTCAACTCGGCTGGGAGACGGGCGAACTGATTCTCGAAGTGCGCTCTAACATGTTCGAGTTCGGTCTTCGGCTGGAGCCGCTTGCCGCGTTCCATTACGACCCGCAGCAGGAGTTCGGTCTGGTCTCCCGGGTCGGCGTCGGGTTCGCATCCTATGATGTCTCCCCGGAAGGTCCTGTTCTGGTCGAACTCGCGGAACACCTGTTTTGGGCCGGGAGTTGTTGCCTTGTCGTCGCTTAATTTCATGATCGGACGTCGGGCGTATTTCACCATCTTGTAAACGAAATCGGTGTAGGGCGCGTCCTCGGAGGCGCCGACCTTGGTGCCAACACCGAACCCGTCAATGGGAGCGCCCGAATTTACCAGGGATTCAATCGAGAACTCATCCAGCCCACCGGATGCGAATATCTGAACAGAATTCAGGCCGGCCTCATCCAGCATCCTTCGGGACATCTGGGAGAGCGTGAGAAGGTCTCCGCTGTCCAGACGAATTCCCCTGAGGGAGTGGCCGAGTTCTCGCATGTTCTGGGCGCATTCGATGGCGTTTTTGACCCCCTCTTTGGTGTCGTAGGTGTCCACCAAAAAGATAGACGAGTCAGGGAAGGAGGCGGCATATGCGCTGAAAGAGTCTGCCTCTCGCTCGAAGGTGGTGACGAACGAGTGAGCCATAGTGCCCGCCGGAGGTATCCCGTACATCGCGGCAGCCTGAACGTTGCTGGTGCCTGCGAACCCGGCGATATGCGCGGCGCGGGCCAGTTTGACCGCTGCATCGGTGCCGTGGGTGCGCCGGGCGGCGAAATCCATGACCTGACGCCCGCCTGCGGCGTGGACAACGCGAGCCGCTTTGGTCGCCATCATTGACTGGAGGTTTATCTGGTTGACCAGGAAAGTCTCGGCCAGTTGACACTCGATAACAGGCCCCGAAACCTCCAGAACTGGTTCGTTTTCGAAGAATAGCGTGCCTTCGGGCATGGCCCGGACTTCGCCGGAAAAATTCAACTCGGAGAGGCGTTTCAAAAACCCATCATCGAACACGCTCAAGTTTCTGAGCGCTTCAATGTCGTCGTCGGTGAACCTGAAATCCTCCAGGTAGTCGAGGACGTCTTCCAGACCGACGAACACGTAGTACGATCGGTTGGAGGGGAAATTTCGAAAGTGCAGACTGAATGTCGCGTCCCTGGTTACGCCGGATTGCCAGTACGCCTGGGCCATTGTTAACTGGTAGAGATCGGTGAATAGGGAGGCTGACAGCTTCGAGGAACCCACAGGGTTGACTCCAACGGCATGAAAATTTGCCACAGTGTACGAACATCGCAACGGCGGGTCAAGGCGTTTGTCCAAGTTGTCTCAATCCACGCACAGATGCGCGACGTATTAATCACGAAGTTGTGCGCAGATTCAGAGTGGGGTGGCTCGTGGTGAAGTTCGACGGGATACGGATCATTGCGACGTTCATTGTTGCGTTGACGATGACTGCCGCCCTCGCCTGCGTTTCAGGCGAGCCTTCGGAATCGACCCCGTCGAGTTCTCGCGCTTCAGCGGTGACGACTCCGCCACAACCTGCTCCGATTGCCCAATCCGTCGCTCCGATATTGGCAAAAGGGACGGCTACGGGATTCCAGACGGCGCCAGTCAGTGTGGCCACGGCGCCTGAAGTTGCCGAACCAACCGCAGCGCCTACTTCAGAGCCGAAGTTGATGTCGTCGGCTTTGTCATCTTCGAGAATTCGGTCTTCGGTGGTCGCGTCACCGACACCTGCGGAGCCATCGGACCTGACGGCCAAAGTCGAAAACAAGAGCCAGAACGTGGCGGAAACTCCGACCGTCGGAACGACACAAGATGTCTTCAGCGTTGACCTATCAGCAACTCCGGAACCGACACCTGACGCAGCAGGCGCCATGGAGCTAGTTGACTCGGAACTCGCTGTGACTGCCACCGTGACTCCTCAGGCGCAGGTCGAACCCACCCAGGAACCGACACCCAGCCCGCTGCCAACATCAACCGCAACGCCGGAGCCTGCGCCCACGAACACGCCAATTCCGGAGCCGCCCACCGCCACACCGGAGCCGACCGCTATTCCGATCAGTTTCGGCGTCGAGGTTGGAGATATGGCGCACAACTTCCGCTTGCCGTCCGTGGACGGCCCGGAATACCGGCTTGAGGACCAGATTGGGCGCAATGTCGTCCTGATATTCTACCGGGCCTACTGGTGAAGCCACTGCAAAAGTCATCTCGTGGAGTTGACTGACCACTTTGCAGAGCTTCGGTCTCGCAATGCCATCGTGTTCGCCATCAGCATGGACGACCTCTCTGACGCAACGCATCTGGCGGGAAGGACCGGGTTCAAATTTCCGATCCTCTACAATCCGTCGGGCGACGTCGTTAAGCAATACGAAGTATTCAACCTGCTGAATGACAACCTGCCAACGCCCTCAACCTACATTATCGACGTTGACGGCGTCATTCGGTACAAGTACATAGCGCGCGATATCGCCGACAGGCCGTCAACTGGCACGGTCATTCAATTGCTTGATCGATTCAACAGTTAACGGCCTGGATTTCGGCCTGGCTTGAAGCTATCCTCGCTGGGCTTTGACCTTCTCAAGCATGGCCGGGGGCAGGGGGAAAACCCATCCTCGGTTCATGATGATTTCGCGGGTGAGCGAGGGCGGGACCGCGACAATGATCTCAGGCTCGATGGAGAACCGGCCGTCGAATCCTCCGATGGCACTTCGAGCGTGGATTCCAGCGAACCCTCCGGGGTCGACGCCATTTTCCGCATAGTCGCTTTTGGGTCCGCCGAATACGGACTGCCATCGGAAAGAGAAGCCATTGGTCACAGGCGGCCCCGCGCTGGTCGCGCCTCCCCCTGGAGAGACGACCATGCCCAGGGCTTTGACCGTGTACAGCACATCATTCAGATCGCCCTCGCCCCCACAGCTTAGCGCCCAGTGAAGGCGAGTGATCAGCACGTCGGCGGCGTCCTGAGCGCCAGCGATGCCATGTTCGATTCGGTCAGCGTCGTCGTTCATCGGGTACGTGCCGCCGCCTGTGCCTGAGAGATAAACCAGGCCGCTTTCCTGCACCACGACACCGGCAATGCCAGCGTTTGCCAGCGACCCGACATTGTCGTCGAAAGTTCCCAGATCAATGCCCAACTCATTGATGCGGTCGTAAACGTCGAAATTGCGCCGCATCTCGTCGGGAATCAGCGCTCCATCATAGTGTGTTCCCAAGTGAATCACCTCGCTTAATAATACCGCTGTGTAATTGGCTTGACGCCTCAGAGAGTTAACCGCGGCGCCGGACGGGTTCCAATGTTAGCAGAATTATTCCAAGTCCGGCGCTTCCATTGGATGTCTCCCACCGCGTAATATCCTTTCAGCGGCAACCGTATCACAGGTGGGATATTAGCAGTGACCCATGCGCTCTGGCGGCGCTCGCGTCACAGATGTTACGCTGGAAAGCAATTGGACGATAATCATCCAGACGGGATATGCGATGATCATATCCGCGGCTCCTAGGATATAGATGATATTCGATGACTGAAGGAGACAATATGGCAGAGCGAAACGGGGACCAACCAGATTCGGAAATCACGCGAAAGTGGGAAAACTCGGACATACGTGACGTGCTGTCCGAGTCCGCGAAGAACATCGGCGCGGGCAGTCCCACTGACGCGGGCCGAAGATGGAGGCTTCCCACGGAGCGAGAGGACCCCATTGTTCTGGCGGGCGGAATTCCTGACATGCCCACCGTGCCGGTTTCTGATTTCCAGGACTCCATCCTGGCCGTGCTGGCCGAGGAGACCGAAGACGCAATGAACTATGGCGGTTGGCTGGGCTTCGAGGGACTCCGCGAAGCGGTCGCCAAGCGCCAGAGCGCCATCGAAGGCATCGAAGTTACTCCAGAGCATTTCATCCTCCACAACGGCAGTTCAGGAGCGCTGGACAACATCTGCAAGGCGTTCATCAATCCAGGCGACGTGGTGATAGTGGAACGTCCGTCATTCTCCGGCACCGTCAGATCAATGCAGGGTTACATGGCGGAGATCGTCGAAGTGGAAATCGACAAAGACGGCATATCAGTGGAGGGGGTCCGACAGGCAATCGCCGAGGCAACGGCTTCGGGCAAGACGGTCAAGTTCGTCTATACCATCGCCGATTACCACAATCCTACAGGCGCGACGATGTCTCTGGAAAGGCGCGCGGCCCTGCTGGAATTATGCGGCGAATACAACGTGCTCGTCCTCGAAGACGCTGCGTACACCGAATTGTATTTCGACGATTCTCCTCCTCCGTCGCTGTTCGCAATGGGCGGCGGCGAAGGTGTTCTGCGGATGGGTTCTTTCAGCAAGATAATCGCCACCGGGCTACGCTCCGGTTGGGTCGAAGCGGCTCCCAGGTACACCGAAGCATTGGCCCGTGTCAGGTTCGACATGGGCAACAACCCGATGGTCCAGCGCGCGTTGACTCGGTACGTCGATTCAGGGGCGCTGGAACCCCATGTCGAGAACATGCGCGACCTTTACAGGCAGAAATGCGACGCTCTGGCAAATTCCCTGGAGGAGTTTTGCGAGCCATACATGCGTTTCAATCGACCCGCTGGCGGCTTCTTCCTGTGGGCGGAATGTATCGGCGTCAGCGCCGCCGAGCTTACGGCAACTGCCGCTCGCGAAGGCCTGATGTTCCCGTCTGGAGCCTTCTTCTATCGAGACGGAGCAGAGGCCGATGACTCCCACGTCCGCCTGGCCTTCAGCAACGCTCCGATTGACGAGCTTCAGCAGGCAGGCCAGCGAATGCGAGACGTCTTCCAGATGATCGTGGACTGACCCCTGCCGACCGAATCAACTTAGCTATGCCCCTCGGGAGGACGGATAACATCCGTCCTCCTTCTGTTTTGAGCGTGATGTCTTGCAAGAATTACCGGGTTGATGGATACTCATTCCACCATCACGAACGCAACACCAAGGAGACCGTACACATGGCTACATTCACAGCAGACTCGACCGCTATCGGCATGGAGTCCCCTGGATCGCTGGGACTGGATTCTGGGAAGCTGGACCAGATTGAGCAGTTGATGAAGTCTCACATCTCGGACGGCCACTATCCCGGAGGCCAGTTTGCCATCGCCCGAAATGGCAAACTCGCTCGGGTCACCACGTTGGGCGACACAACCATCGGAGATTCTCCCGTGCCTGCCGTTGACTCGACGTTGTGGCTGTTGTTCTCGCAGACAAAGGTTGTTGTCACATCGGCAATCTGGAAACTGGTGGACCAGGGAGTTCTGAGATTCGCCGATCAGATTTCCGACCATGTGCAGGAGTTTTCCCGCAATGGCAAAGGCGAGATCACGGTGTTCGAGCTGCTGACTCACCAGGGAGGTTTTCCCGGCGCCACTGTCCCATCGGAAGCGTGGGCAGACCACGATCTGCTGAGGCGAGCCGTCTGCGATTTCTCGCTGGAGTGGACGCCCGGTTCGAGAGTGAACTACCACGGGACAGCCGCCCACTGGGTCGCGATGGTGTTGATCGAGGCGATCACCGGCAGGGACTATCGTGACTACGTGCGTGAAGAAATTCTGGAACCCATCGGACTGAGCGACCAGATTTTCGTCGGCGTGCCGGAAGACGCTCAGGCTCGTTGTTCAGACATTCATGCCTTCGAGGACGGCGCGATGGTCTCGACCGAGCGCAACACCCACGAGTGGCGAGCAGCCGGGGTTCCGGGGGCCGGAGGGTACGCCACCGCCCACGGGATGGCCGCCTTCTACCAGATGATTCTAGCTGGCGGTGTTTTGAACGGAACGCGGATTCTTAGTCCGCGAGTCATCCAGTTCGCGACTCGAAATCATACCGGAGACCGCGTGGACCACGGCATGGGGATGCCGATGCACCGAGGGATTGGACCTCATGTGCGGGGCTACACCCCGACGATTCGGGGTCTTGGGACCATCGGTTCGCCGTCCACTTTCGGGCATGGTGGCGCGGGGACGTCGTACTCGTGGGGCGACCCGGAGTCGGGGGTGTCCTTCACCTACATAAGCAACTGCATGGCGCCGGAGCCGTGGCACACCATCAGGCTGGACAAGATCAGCAATCTGGCTCACGCCAGCATCATCGAGATGTAAACAGGCGCGCTTTCCATGGCGCACCTGAATTCTCAAAATGCTGGTTGCCTTGGAAGATGTCGCTATTTTTCCGCGTAGACAATGGCAGCGAACTCACGCGAGTTGAATTTGACGGCGGCGTTCGAAGCGCTGGCCATCAGGTGAAAACTGTGTGTTCCTGGGTCGAGCGTTCGTGTGTCGGTAATGCTGATTGGCGTCCAGCTTGCAAGGGACGCAATAGCCTGCAGGTTTTTGGGGCCGATGTTCCCGTTCGTCGAAATCCCGAACCACAAAACGCTATTTCCGCTGGAGACAGACACGATGGCCCGGGCAGTGATAACTACTTTGGACCGCTTCTTTAGCATAAGCCCGACGCTCGCCGCGCTAGTCCATTGCCCGGCCTCAATGGTAGAGCTTTCGGGGACGGTCACAGGGAATTCCACCCTGAATGGTTTCGCGTTGTTGCCCGTAAAGCGGGTCACGCCCTGGCTCGACGGGAGTTGGCTGAGTCCGACGAAATCGTTGGGGTCGTCTCCGGCGAACAACGGGCCGACGATTCCAAATCCCATGATCGCAAACATGGCAATCGCATATATCGACACGACACCCGTCACGAGCTTCGAAGTATGAGGTCGGCCTGATGCGTTTGGATTCGCGTGTTCGTTCACTCGCGCTCGCTCCAATGGATTCTGAAGCCATCCTAAAACCGCGGTTGAATCTCGGCGCCCCTGACGCAAAACGCTACCGAGTGCGGTCCAAAAAGGTTAATATTTGACGATCGTTCCCACTATTTTACAATGCCACAATGTTCGAGGGGCAACCGCCAATGTTTGAAGTTGATGAACTCCTGGCACAGCAGGCGTCAGACAGGATCGCATCAAGGAGAGGAATCTATTGGGTAATAGGTGGGTCGTGCTCAGGGAAGACGTCGGTGTGCTCAGAGATCGCCGCGAATACTGACACTTCGGTCTACGACATGGATGAGAACATATATGGGCGTTACCGAGACAGATACTCGCCTTCACGACATCCGGCGAGTTCGGCGTGGTTCAGGCGCGCCGATGCGCTCCATTGGGCGCTCTCCCTGTCGTGGGAAGACTTCAATAATCTGAACAAAGCGACAAATGCCGAATTCCTTGATCTGTTCTCACAGGATATTCTTGAGATGACAAGTGATCGACCACTGATCGTTGACGGCGGGATTACTCATCCATCGCTGCTTGCGGCGGTGGTTGACCCGCAGAAGATCGTGTGCCTGGAAATCAACGATGCTGAGAGCAGACGAATCTGGGAGACTGACAAGGCCAGATCAACTATGCGCTCCGCTGTCAAAGGTCTGCCAGATGGGAGAGCGGCCTGGGGTAAATTCCTGATGTTCAACGAACGCATCAGCGAAACGATAAATCGAGAGGCCAGGGAACAGGGAATCGTCGTCGTCAGACGGGCGGCAGGCATGTCGTTAGAAGACCTGTCAAGCGCGGTATCTCAAAGACTGGATATCTGATTTAATCGCAGAAACCTCCTCAATCCAGGAGGAGGTTCCTGCGTTACGTTACTTGATTGTGGCATCGGCGGGGGCCTTGCAGCGTTCAGATACTTTGCGCCGTCCATTTTGGCATTGATCCTTCTGGAAGCTGTCAGAATCTGACTCACATCGCACGTATTTCGTAATCGCGCTAGACCACTGTCTCGCCGCGTTCTTGTTCGATAAGGACTCGACGCAGAATCTTGCCCGAGGCGTTCTTTGGCACCGCGTCGATGAACTCGACCTCCCGGATGTGCTTGAACGTCGCGACTGTGCCTGCAACGAAGGCCATCACGTCGTCGTCGGACACCTCTGAGTCGGCAGCGCGAACGACGAAGGCTTTGGGAATCTCTCCTGACTCCTCATCAAGCTTGCCTATGACGGCGGCGTCGGTGATTCCAGGATGCTCCAGAAGGATGCCCTCAAGCTCTGCCGGCGGGACCTGGAAGCCTTTGTACTTGATAAGCTCCTTCTTGCGGTCCAAAACATAGACGTACCGATCTGAGTCCATGCGCACGATGTCGCCTGAGTGGAGCCATTTGTCCTCGGTGAGGGTGACAGCGGTGGCCTGGTCGTTGTTGTAGTAACCCTTCTTCACCTGCGGACCTCGCAACATCAACTCTCCTATCTCGTCGACGCCCACCTCGCGGGTAGGGTCCTCCAGGTCCACGACCTTCTGCTCGGTGTCAGGCACAGCTGGGCCGATGGAACCCATGCGCTGCATCCCTGGTTCCATGAAGTCACAATTGGTCAACGGGGACGCTTCGGTCATCCCGTAGCCCTGGATAATGGTGAATCCGACTTTCTCCTGAACTCGCGTCTGGAGGTCTGCCGAAAGAGGCGCCGCGCCGATGAAACCCACTCGAAGGGCGGACAGGTCGTAATTTGCGACGCCCGGATATTGAGACAGACCCAATGCCACGGGGGGAGCCGTGAACAACATGCTGACTTTGTGATTCGACATCAGGCCGAGGAACTCCTCAATGTCGAAACGTCCCATCATGACCTGGGTCGCGCCGGCTCCGATGCAACCATTCATCAAGACCTCCAAGCCGTATATGTGGAACAGAGGCAGGTGGACGAGAACCACATCGCTGCCGCGTATCACTCCTCCTTCGTTCCGGTCGTTGAGCTGGCTGACGTTGGAGGTCAAATTGTGATGTGTCAACATTACGCCCTTGGACAGCCCCGTTGTCCCGGAGGAGTAGGGCAGGGCCACCAGGTCTTCCATCGGATTGACCTGGGGTGTTGGCACAGCCGACGGAGCCGATTCGATCAGCCCCCAGAATGTTCCGGACTCGTTGGAGCCTGGGACGATCACGATGCGGTTGTTAACGCCCTTTGCCAGATCCTGAGCAGCGTCGGCCATATCGTTCAAAGCCTGATGCACGATGAGGACCTGCGCGCCACTGTCATTCAACTGGTGGGCGATTTCCCGCTCTCGGTATCCTGAGTTAATGGTGGTGGCGACGGCCCCGGCTTTGATGATGCCGTAGAAAGCGATGACGAACTCGACACAATTGGGGGCCAACAGGCCCACGAAATCGCCTTTGGAGATGCCCTGGGCGGCCAGGGCCGAGGCGAATCTATCGCTCAGGTCATCAAGCTCTTTGAAGGTGAACGATTTCTCTCCGTCGATTACTGCGGTCTTTCCGCCATCGCGCTGCACGGCTCGCCTGAGCATGTCCTGCAACGGGAAGGACTCGTAAGGAGCCAGGGACGCTCTCACTGGGTTCAATGTTGACATGGGGTCGCCTCCTTCAAGTTTCCAGAATATCGGATGCTGATTGCCTCATCTGAGGTAGATGGTTATCTGAGCGTGAGGGAACTCCAACTGCAGAGTGGCATGCCGCGTGCGCTCCAATGACCGAGAGTAAGCGGCTATGTCGAACTCACCGTTGGCAAGGCGGTGGGGACACTCCTGTCGTCGCTCCTCTTCCGGGCAGAGATGAAAGTCGAGCCGGGAATCCCAAAATCCGGCGGTCTTCATCGGGAAGTACATGGACTCGGCAGCGTTACGCAAGTCTGCCATAGTCTCGCTTGCGCGATAGGGGCTGTTGGGTTCGATGTTGATAGTTACGATTTCCATTTGAGTCTGGTTCGGGAAGGTTACGATGTCTGTTCGAAGTGGTCCCAACCGCCCGTGCCCACAGTCATGGGGCTGTTGGACTCGTCAACGACGGTTACTCCTGAGGGACTGGATTGTATCTCGCCAATGACAGAGATGGGCGCATCCACCTCTCTGATAGCTATTTTCATCACGTCTGGGGGGGCCGTAAACAGAAGTTCGTAATCCTCGCCGCCTCCCAACGCCAGGCCCAGCCAGTCGTCGGGAAAGGCTGAGCGCAAAATAGCGTCCGCGGGCACGTCCGACGCTCGGATGATGGCCCCTACGCCGCTCTCTTTGCAAAGCTTTCCCAGATCGTCCAGCAGTCCGTCGCTGATGTCCATAGCCGACTTCACCCCGGCGCGCGCCAGCGCTATGCCTTCGGCGACCCTGGGATATGGGTGATTATGGGCCAGTTTCAAGTGGTCGGCGTCCTCTTCGCTCAGGCGCCCGGACTCGGAATCGTCCAGGGCCAGCCTGAGACCTCCTCCCGAACAACCCAGAGGGCCGGTGACCGCGACCAGGTCGCCTTGAGCGGCCTTGCCTCGACGAAGAAGGGGAGTTTCATTGCCTATCGTCATGGACTGTCCCTCCAGCGCGACTGTGACGAAGAACACCGGAGATTTCACCACGTCGCCGCCTGCGATAATCCCTCCGGCGTATTCGAGGGCGTCCATCATTCCGGCGTACATTTCCACAAGGCCTTCGACAGGCAGGTCGCCGTGAAGTCCAAGAGTGACCAGCGCGAAGGTGGGACGGCAACCCATCGCGCCGACGTCGCTGGAGTTGGTGGCTATGGCCTTCCATCCGAGGTCACGCCATCCGATCTGGTCGGTGAGGAAATGACTGCCTTCGACCATCGTGTCGGTGGTGGCCACTGTCAATCCTGAGCCGGCAGACCAGACCGCTGCATCGTCTCCGATGCCCAGCGCGAGGCTCGACCCCTGGGCCTCAAGAGCCAACGTCAGGGCGTTGTTTCTGGACTCGATGGACTTGGCCAGACGGTCTATAAGGGCAAACTCGCCCAAGTCTGAAACTAACATGGGCAAATTATACGCACGGCCTTGCGTCGGCACAACGTTTTGGAGTGTCAATGATGGTTCCGGCGATCCAAGGGATAATTCTCGAATTGAAAGTAATTCGGGTTGGTTTGTGTGAAGCTAAAGCAGGCCGAGTCGTTCAATGTCAGCTTGAGTCCATTGTGTTCCTGCCATCACGCTTCGGAGCGTTCCAATGGGAAGCGTGTCGGTGGGTCGGTGGAAGTGAATCACGGCTCGCCTGCCATCTTCATGCCTGTAAACTCTGCCAGAACCCCTGGTTCTCCGATACACAAACCCATCTCTCTCCAGGGCTCGAACGAGTTCTCGCACCGACGTGTTGCGCAGGCGACGGATCAAGTCGGGCGGGAGCGTCATACTGTGATTGCAACCGCGGGTGATTCAAGCACGTCGGCTTCCTTGCTCGGAATCGCTTCTCCCGACTCAATCAGATCCTCAATGTATGCTTCAGCCGCGTCCCTGAGCGCCTTGAGCGCCTCCTCTTGATTGTGCCCCCAGGCAGCGCATCCAGGCAGCGCATCGACCCAGGCGCTCCATCTCCCGTCTTCATCCTGTTCGAGTTCGGCTTTATAAACGTATGTTTTCAAAGTGGTTTCTCCCCTGCATCCGATCATTCATCCAGTGTTCTACGTCGGATGTAATGATCGTTAACGCATGTCAGTGCCTATTGTGATGCTGCCCGGCTTGTAGTGGTATTGTTCGGTTGATCAAATATGCGAACATACGATTTAATTCTGCGATAAGCGTAGCATACAAACGGGAAATGGATAGCGCTGAACGAGCACGGCCGATTTCCAATCCGGCTCGAATGCGATAATATACCGCCAGCGCCCCTTCCACAGTCCGCAAAGGAGACCGACATGCGATTCACCGATATTCTGTACAGCAAAACCGACAACGTCGCCCGCATAACGATCAACCGCCCTGAGGTGTACAACGCCATCAGGGGCAAGACAACTGACGAAATGGTCGTCGCCCTTCAGGACGCCGCCGAGGACGAATCGGTTCGCGTCGTGGTTATTGCGGGTTCCGGTCCCAACGCTTTCTGCTCCGGCAGGGACCAGGCCGAGGACCGTTCCAGCCCTGAGTATTCAGGCGAGGCCGAGGCTGATTTTTCTGACGTCATCCGGCAGATGCCAAAGCCTGTTATTGCGATGGTGGACGGATTCGCCATCGGATCTGGGAACATTCTGGCTTACACCTGCGACTTCACCGTTGCGTCCACGCGCTCGACATTCGGCCAGACAGGGCCTCGGGTCGGAAGCCCCGCCGCCGGATTCGGAGTCGGATATCTGGCTACCGTGATCGGACAGAAAAAGGCGCGAGAAATGTGGATGCTCACCCAGCGGTACACCGGACAACAGGCGGCAGACATGGGGCTGGCGAATTCCGTGGTCCCACACGAACAGCTTGAGGCTGAGGTGCAGAGGTACTGCGACATAATCAAGAACAACAGCCCGGTCATTCTCCAACTGGAGAAGATCACGTTCAACGAGAACGTGGAGTACATGGAGCAAATCGAAAGTCCGACGTCTCGGTACGCTCCGAACTATATCGAGACCGAGGAGGCAGAGGAACGACGCCTGGCGTTCATCGAGCGTAGGGCGATCAACCCCGACAAAAACCTGCCCACGATCAAACGATAGATCAATGCTTCGCCCGCCGGAGCGTTCCCTTAAACCCTGAAAACCTGAGGACCTTTACGATGGCAAATGACGAACTCAACATTACGATAAACCTGCCGTTTCCAACAGCAGGGGTGAGCTTCAACCTCAATATGAACTCTGCCGGTGGCTCCGCCGGCACGTTCAGTCTGAACGTCTCGAATCTGGCGACTGGCGGCGCGGTGCCTTTTACGGTGGCGTCGTCTCCGGCGTTGGCGGATTGGGTGAGGGGGTATTCCAGGTGGCTGTATCGCGCCAGGGTGTCCGCCACTCACGACACCGAGTCGATCACGGGAACGATTGTCGAAGGCACGACGCCTGAACAGGCTCTGGTAGGCATGCAGGAAGCGTGCGACATGATTCGCCAGAGGTTTGGGATTTACGAGGAGTCGGTGCTGGAGTAACCGGGGTGTTGTGAGTGTTTCGGACGCGCAGCGCCGCCGATCTTGGCATTGACGACGCTGAGAACGTGTCCGAACCGCCGGACACCTGAGAAGGAGGAATCCCTAATAGACGTTGGTGCGAGGTGCCATCGTCCAATGGGGACAATCCTAAAATAAACTTCTGGTCAATACTCTAAACTTCGTCTCTCTGGGGCGCTGACGAATCGCTTTCGCCACCGAACCGGCGGCGATGTTCTCTGAGCGTTCAATTGTCCATTACGACGCCCAGGCCCGCCGTTTCAGCGCGTTTGGCTGCCTCCTCGTCGATCACGCCGTCCTGCATCCAGACGAACTTGGCGCCTATCTCGATGGCGTCATCCACAATCGGCCCCACGAGGGAGGATCGGCGGAACACGTCCACCATGTCCACAGGCTCAGGGATGGATTTCAGATCGGGATAGCACTTCTCGCCCAACACGTTTTCCAGTTGGGGATTGACCGGAATAACCCGATAACCCTGCTCCTGGAGATACTTGGCGACATAGTGGCTGGGCCGTTCTGGACGGGGCGAGAGGCCCACGACGGCTACGACCTTGCTGTTGGTCAACTGGATATTCACCTGATCCTGACTGTCCATAGCTCCTCCTTGAATGCGAGGGTTATGGTACCACATAGGGTGCGTGGGAATCCTCGACCGAGCCAGGACTGGGGAACTGCGTGGCTCTGATGCTGATAGTCCCCGCGATGACATTCAGGCTGTCGCTCAGGTCCTCCATCAAAGTGTCGATATAGCTGTCCGCCTCGCCCGGTTCCAGGGCGACCAGCTTCTGGTGCAGATCGAACAAGGTCTTCGGATCCACCACACGCAGCGGAGAAGCGATCTGGTCTGCGGCCCCGCCAGGCGTCCCGTCAGCGAGCGCGGCCAGCCACAAGATCAGGAATCCGCGTTCGTGCTCGAATCTCAGATCGTCCTTCTTGTCGGTCCATCTGGCACGCCATCGGTCTACGTACTCGTCGGTCTGTGGCTCGATCAGCAGATGGGACACGTTCACGTTGCCGTGGGCACCCAACGCGCGAATCAGAGCGGCCTCGAAGGCGTATGCTTGGGCTTCCCGAATCGCGCCAACGTTGGAATCGCGGGAGTGTCGATTCTGCGACGGATTGTTGATCCGCTGAAGCGCGTGCCCCGCCTCATGCGCCAGGCTCGTCAGCACGGTCCCCGGCGAGACGCCCCCATTCACCACGGTCTGGAGCCCGTCGGTTGTCATTTCACAGCAGTAGGACGTCGCCTGGAGAAAACCTTCTTCGCCAGGGTGTCGGATCGTGACGAATTCGATGTATTCTCCTGCGCTCAGGACGAGGGGAGTCCAACCTGCCTGTTCCGGCGTCTGGCCGGTGACGAGAATGTATCCGGTCTCGAACGCATCGATGATGTCGTCGAGAGTGATGTCTGGTCCGGCGGACTCCCATGTGTGCCCCAGAGTGGAAAGCAGGATGCGTCTGGACTCCAAAGGCTCGATTGTCTCGGGCGTCGGAACTGGGGGCGGCGGTGTCAGCGTGGTGTCATTCGTTACCGACGTCGGCGATTTCTGGATGAACGTCGATGAGTCCGGCGCGTAGATTGTTCGCTCATCCTCCAGCGACGGTCCGCGCGGGTCGGCGGCGATCGTAGGTTCAGGAACGGCGGTTGGCGGCAGCGCAATCGGAGGTTCAGGAGAATTGACAGCAATGGGCGGCTGAACCGAGGACTTGGCAATCGGCGCCAAAGCGGGAAGGGGAGTCGGGAACACCTCAACAGTCGGCGGAGTCTCAAATGCGGAAGCTGTGGGCGTCGATTCGTCCTCGGATTCTTGTGAACCGCACGCCGCCAAAACCATTACCGCCGCCAGTATGAGCCATATCGAATTGCGCATCCGATAAATCGTAGCACAAGTCAACGAGTGTCCAATACTCGAATATCGGACACTCCGAGCAATCGGTTTGGGACACACGTTACCTTGAACTAGACACCCTGGCCCAGACTTCACGCTTGATTCTGCGAGAGAAGGTCATCAGGAACACGAGGGCCAGTCCAACCAACGCCCACGGAGTTACACTGGGCACCGGCGAGCCTGGGTTCACCTGAGTGACGGCCTTGAAACTGTTGTTGCTTATCACAGTGTCCAGAGTGTCGGCGGTTGTGGACGCGGTGTTGGAAATGCTTCCGGTCGCTCCGGCATCAACTGTTACCACGATGGTGGCGAAGCGGCTGGCGCCAGCGGCAAGCGCACCAAAGTTACAGGTGATCTCGGTAGTTCCCGTGCAGGAACCGCCCTCCACGATGGCGGAGACCAACGTCGTTCCGGGAGGGAGTTTGTCGGTTGTGCGAACGTTGGACGACGCGGTCGTCGTGCTATTGTTGGTGACTGTGATTTTGTACGTGAGGTTGGTTCCGGCAATCACGGGGTCGGGCGTGTCGGTCTTGACGACGCTTAGGTCTGCCTCAGGCGTGCCAATTGCCTGGACCTCGAACGCTCCGATGTCGCAGTTGGGACCCTGGGGCCTGTTGATTCCGCGCTGGTCCGTCGGCAGGCATGACGCCGCGGCGCTTCCTGGAGTCGCGGGGTTGCCCTTGTCGATGGCAGGACTTCCAGCGAGCAGGGCGTGGGTCTTTGTCGGACCTCCGTTGTCGGTGAGCGAACCGAGCTTCGGGTCCTGCCCTGTGATGTTGTTCGCGGTGGAACCGAAAATCGTGCAACCGGATATGTCCTCTATCAAGTTGTAATCTTCTGATCCTGATATCGTGCCGAAACAGTCGGGGCCAGAACCTCCGGCGGTGTTGTCAGCGATTATCGTGTTCCTCAGCTTTACCTGTCCGTTCTGGATGCCCAAACCTCCACCGTTGCTTGTTGATGATGCCGTGTTGCCGGCAATTGTGGAGTTGTTAATAGCCAGGATGTCCACGGAGCTATCGAACTGAATACCGCCGCCCAGTCCGTTGGAAGAATTGCCGCTTACTGTTGAGTTTTCGATGGCGGTGTTGCCGCCGAATATCTCGATTCCTCCGCCGCCAGAGCCTGCGGTGTTGTTGCTGATTGTCGACCCGCTGATTGAGGTCACCGCGCCGCCACCAGCGAATACGCCGCCGCCGCCGCTGGGAGTCATGTTGAGCGTTACGGTGGAGCCTTCCAACAGCAATTTGCCGTTGCTGTTGATGCCTCCGCCGCTGCCAGAAGCTGGATTTCCGCCGGTGATCGTCACGTCGCTGATAGTCGACGACGCTCCGGTCCTTAGATCAAAGATGTGGTCGCTGATCCCGCTGCCGCTGATGACGGTGGAAGAGGCTGACGCTCCTTCGATATCCAGCGCGCCGAGAATATCCAGGTCGCCTGTGGCGCTGTTGTTCTCGCCGGAACCTCCGATTGTGAGCGTGTAAAGTCCTGCCGGAACCTGGATAGTGTCGACGACGCTGGCGCTGCCCGCCGGGCACTCGCCGGTCGCCGCGCCTGATGAACCGTTGGTGTTCGCAGCGATGATCGCTTCTCGCAGGGAACAAAAGCCGTCGTTGGCGATAGTGTCATTCACGGTGCTCACCGAGATGACCGGGCCAGCGGCGCTCGCCGTGTCCGGAGTTCCAATCGCGACGATGAACAGGGCGATGGCGAACGCCATAGGGAAAGCAGAAATTACCAGTAAGCGACGAAACATGCAACACTCCGCATCTGTCGAATCATCGGGCCGATTGCGCAGTCCAACCAGGGCATACTGGAACCGATGGTCGTGCGCTCTTCGATCATCGGACATATCGCGATTTTACCACTCTCGAACCTGATTTCAACGCCTACCGCAATGGTTTCGCGCTTAATTTATTAGCATACCGGCCCAGCCAACACCGAGGGCGCCACTTTGCGCGCCAGCCACTGGCCGTCTGTAGAACTGCCCATGAGGACTCCGTTGTCCACGATGACGTTCCCTCGCAGGATGGTCGTCACCGGGTAGCCGTTACACTCGAAGCCTTCCCAGATTGAGTAATCGGAGTCGGCGTGCAGATCGTCCAGGGTTATCGTCTTGTTCATGTTCGGGTCGAAGATGGTGATGTCGGCGTCGCTTCCGGCGGCGATGGCGCCCTTCTGGGGGTACATGCCCATAATCTTGGCGGCGTTGGTGGAGGTTATGTCGACGAAGCGTTCCAGCGAGATTCGCCCGGTGGAGACGAATTTGGTGTAAACGACAGGCATGCGTGTCTGGATTCCGTTATGGCCTCCGCACACCGTCTCGATGGTGTTGCCAGAAAGCTTTACGTCTTTATACGTTGTGTATTCGTCAGTGGCCGTGGTGCTGAGAGTGCCGTTGACCAGGGCTTCCTGAAGCCCGTCGCGGTCCGAGGCGTGCTTGATTGCCGGGTAGGTGTGGATGGACGTGCCCTCAGGTTCGCGGTAGTGGTCGTGGGTGAAGTGCAGGTAGTTGTGGAGAGTCTCGCCATAGACCGGCAACTGTTTTTTTCGGGCGTCGGCGATGGCGTAGGCTCCCTCCTTCGCGGTGGTGTGGACGAAATAGATGCCTGTCTCGGTATGCTCAGAGAGGCGGGTGATTTTCCTGAACGCTATGTCCTCGGAGATGTTGTTGTGGGCCAGATGGAGGTTGTATCCCTGGTCCCGGCCCTCGCGAACGAGCTTGGCCTCCATGTACTTCACCATGTCGTCATCCTCAGCGTGGACGGCCATGATTCCGCCGTTCTTTCCCACCTCCTCGAAGATCGCCCACAGGTGGCCGTAGGGAACTTTTCCACCGAATGTCGTGAATATCTTGAAGCTGGCGAGACCTGATTCGATGGCCTCGCCAATCTCGCCGATGGTCCGAGGCGGGACCTCGCCTGACAGCGTGAAGTGGAATGCGAAATCGGTGTAGGAGTGACCGGCGAAAACACTGCGCCGAGCATCCAATCTCGTCATGATGGAGTTTTCCGACTGGTCGCCGTCCTCGGTGCCCTCCATGCCGCCCGCGAAATCGATAAAGGTCGTGACTCCGCCATGCGCCGCCGCCCGACTGGCCGCTTCGGGAGATTGGGTCATGACATCACGACGCCCGGCCCATGCCTCGGAAACCCGGCTGGCGATGTGAGTGTGTGGTTCGATGCCTCCGGGGAACACGTACTTGCCCGTGGCGTCGATGGTCGTCTGGGACTCTTCCGCGATTGCCCCACGCGCCGCGACCAGCACGATTTTCTCTCCTTGAATCCCAACATC
>JASLRP010000362.1 GCA_030743915.1 SAR202 cluster bacterium
GAGGTCCCGAATTTTCTGTATGGGGACATGCAGTCCGGGAACAGGTCTGAAAACAAAGGGTTGCTGACCGAACGAGGGTTCAAGCACGTCGTCGAATGCGTCCACGCGATGAAAGACGTTCTGGGCGACGAAATCGGACTGGCTCTGGATTGCGGCCCTGGCTGGATGGTCCCCGACGTGATCAGGTTCGCTCGGGCTCTGGAACCTCTTAACATCGTGTGGATTGAGGACACCATAACCGGCGATTACACTCCCCACGTCTCGCCGGACCTGTATCGCGAACTGACCATCAGCACTTCGACTCCCATCCACACCGGAGAGCAGATCTATCTCAGGCAGAACTTCAAGGACCTGATCGAGAGCAAGGCCGTCAATATCGTCGGCCCGGACCCGGCGGACGTTGGCGGGATTGCCGAACTAAAGTGGATTGCCGAATACGCAGACCTGCACGGCGTCCTGATGGCTCCCCACGGCACGGGCGATGGACTCATTGGGCTGGCGGCCCTCGTTCAAGTGTCGGCGACGCTGCCTCAGAACTACATCGGCTTTGAGTATCCAGTGGGCAACCCTGAATGGTGGTATGACATCGTTGAGGGACTGCCCAACCCTATCGTAAAGGATAGCTTCATCGAAGTCTGGGACACTCCGGGCATGGGCGTGGACCTGATCCCCGAAGAGGTTCGCAAGTTCCTCTCTGAAGAGGACGTCGATTTCTTCGATTAGGATTCTGTGTATTCAATCTGTGGGACAATCAACACAATCAATTATCAGAGGAGGCCGACTTATGGACGAGCGCGTGCAACAAGGGCTGGAACAGGACCGGACCATCGACATAACCACCAAGGGCAGAAAGTCCGGACAGGACAGGCGAGTGGAAATCTGGTTCCATAATCTGGACGGGAAATACTACATCACCGGAACTCCGGGAACCCGCGACTGGTACGCCAACATGGCAGCCGACCCGGAGATGACATTCCACCTCAAGAAGACCGTCCAGGCAGACATCCCCGCCCGCGCCCGTCCCATCACGGACGATGACGAACGCAAGCAGGTCTTCCTCGGCGTTTTCGAGAAACTGGAGGGCGACCGAGACCTGGACGATTGGATGGCCAACAGCCCACTTGTCGAGGTCGAGTTGGATACAGACAACGCGCAAGTTTCGTAGGCGTCAGGATTTCAGTGACTGTTGGGCTGAATTCCCATCGCGTCCAACCCTCGGACGATACGCTCTGCCAGCGCGGGCACATTGCTCTCGTTGATAGCGATGGAGGTTGACGCGCCGATGGCCTGTCTCCACAGGGGCTGGCCTTGTTGAAACTCCGCCTGAGTGACTCCGTGAAGCAACGGGATGAAGGGTTTGGTTCCTTCGTGGGCGCGAACAACCTCTGTGGTGACCTGATTGGAGGCCATAGAGTCTTGGGAGATTATGATGACGATGGCCTGTGCCTGGTCAATAGCCTCTCCCATCTGGATGAGGTACGCAGGGCCGGGCAGACTGTCGCGCTCGTAGAGCCAGGTGGAATATCCTGCGGCCTCTAGCTCGTCTCCGATCTGTGTGGCGACCGATGAGTCTTCCTCCACGTAACTTATGAAGATGTCATTCAGAATCCCTCCTCTGGCGCGCGCCGCTGGAGATGGGGCTGCGACTGGCGGCGAGGCTTCGGCTGGCGGTGTGGGAGGAGGACTGTCCATTTCGGGCGGCACTCCCAGGAACTGCCGGACCTCGGCCAAGAACCTTGCCCATGCTGGCTCGCTTTCGAGAAGCAGGTGGTTATTGCTTTCGAGAGGGACGAATGACGCGTTGGGAATCATCGCCGCGACCAGCCGACCACGATCGAAACTTATCTGGCGGTCGCCTCGTGAGTGAAGCACCAGGGTCGGCGCCTGGACATCCGGAAGCTGGTCTCGCACGTCTAGCCTGTGGTTCGCAACCATGATCTGATACGCGCTCTCAGCCGAGATTGACACCTTCTGCAACTCGTTGAACCAGTCCATCTGCTCAGAAGTTGCGTCAGGAATGAACCCGGATGTGAACATCTGGCGATATGTGGGGTCGTCTCGCCCCCAACCTCGACGTATCAGGGTTGTGCGGGCCTCTCTCTCCTCTCTCGCTTCGTCCGTTTCAGGGAGTTTTGCCGCGCCGGCCGAGTAGGAGCCATACAAAACCAGTTTGCTCACTTTGTCGGGATGACGCGCTGTGTAAGCGGCCGCCATAGCGGCTCCCTGAGAGATGCCCAACAACGCGAAATCGTCAAGACCGATCGCATCGACTACGCACTCGATGTCGCCGACGTGGGTATCCAGGGAAACGTCTTCCACCGACCAATCGGAAAGCCCTCCGCCCCGCTGGTCGAACCTGATCAGGAGGTGATTTTTGGCGAGCTCCTCCCACCAATGGCGCCAGATCGGGCTGCGCCACTCATACTCAAGGTGACTCATCCAGTTCGGCGCCTTCACCAGTGGCGGCCCGCTCCCAACCGTGGCGTAGGCGATACTCACGCCATCGGAAGCTGTCGCGAATCTGATCTGTTGTTCCATTGATCCCCCCTCATTGGCTCAACACACCCATAATAGACCGGAATCCTCATTCAGGTCAGAGTAGCGATTTTCCCGACAACGTTACGAACTGCGAGCCACGCTCTGCTGGATGAACCGTTGCAACTCGAAGTTGAACACGTCAGGATTTTCAAAATAGACCGAGTGGCCTGACCCGGGGACTCTGAGAACCTCCGAGCCTGGAATCTTGCTTGACGCCATCTCGATAACGTGAGGCGGCGTGAGGTCGTCTTCATCGCCGACAATGAACAACGTCGGAGTCTTCAGTCCTGATAGCTCGGCGCCGCTGGGGCCGCCGGACATCGCGCCTGCGATCTGAGGGCGGGGCGGGTTGGTTCGAGATATCTGAAGGTAGAGGTTCGCCATGTCCGGCCTGCGAATCCCGAAACCTTCAGACAGCGCGCGGAACCCTATCTCACGGGTAGAACTCTGGCTGGCGCGCCAGTCGTCCAGCGCCTTCTCGACGTCAGGCTCGCCCATGCCTCCGGTAGTGTCAGCCAGCGTCAGGCTCCGGGTCCTGTCCGAGTTGGCGACGGCGAATCCCAGCATCGTCCGACCGCCCATCGACTGGGCAACCAGGTGCGCAGACCGGATATCTAGATGATCCAGCAATCCCTCCAGGTCTTGAACAAAGGACGTCATCCCAGGCCCGTCAGGCACATCGTAAGAGTGCCCAAACCCCCGATGAGAGAACACAATACACCGATAGTTCGCCTCGAAGTATGGAGTCTGCTGCCACCAGCTCAAAAGGTTCCCGCCCGCTCCATGAGCAAATACGATGACTTCATCACCCTCGCCATATTCCTGGTAGTCGATCTCTATTCCGTTAACGGGAACTTTGGTCATAACACTCTCCTCGCAGAGTCTTGGTTGGTTAAACTTGTTTGAGTCCTATCCGGCAGGCTCCGCTATGAAAACCGGAATTGCGCGGTCGGTTTTTTCCTGGTATTCCTGGTAGGGTGGGAAGGCTTCTACTGCGATGTCCCAGAGGCGTTGTTTTTCGGCTGAGTCTTTAACCTCTCGGACTCGCATGGAGTGGACATCGACGCCGTCGCGAATTTCGACGTTCGGGTCGGCTTGCAGGTTGTAGTACCAGACCGGGTGCGTTGGCGCTCCGCCTCGGGATGCCACCAGCACGTAATTGGCGCCATCAGCCACCTTCATCAGCGGAGTCTTGCGTATTGCGCCCGTCTTTCGGCCCGTGTTGGTCACTATTATGACCGGCAGGTCTCTCAACGTTGTGCCCTCGGTGCCTCCGCTGCTTTCGTATAGCTCAACCTGATTTGCCACCCATTCGGTGGGGCTGGGGATGTATTCGGCCATCGTTCTCTCCTCGCCTTGGTCTAGTTTCTAACTTGATGGATCAACTGCGAACAAGCAGTTGCAACTCCACAGAGTATATATGAATCTTCGTCCATTAGACGCCTGCAACCGGTTAGCTGGAAACCGTGCCAACCGGAGCGGGAACGCCAGCGTGAAACAGACGCCGTGGAGTGGGCACGAACACGCTGGCCAAGACGATTGTCAGAAAGGCCACGCCACCCACCATGAGTATCCAGCCAGGGTCGAAGGTGTCGGCCAGGACTCCGTTAATGAAGTATGAGAATGCCATGATCCCGCCGGCGTGAATCAGATAGATGCTGGTGATTCGGCCACGCAGGGCGTCAGGGGCCAGCGACTGGATCATTATGGTGGCCATAGTCATGAAACCCGTGTGAGCAATGCCGATCACCACCGTTCCCAATATTGCGACGGGGAGTGTGGGCGCTATCGCCAGGACGATGTTGCCCACGGAACTGAATATGGCCGTCGCCAGAAAGAACCGGCCTATCGAACCTTCACCTCGTATCGGGGCCATTGCGACCGAGACCACGAGAGCGCCCAGACCGACCATCATGTGCATGTACGCCACGCCTCCACCTCCGGCGTCCAGACGATCATCGGAGATCGCCGGCAGGAGGGATTCGAAAGACATCACCAGAGTGCAGTGGAACATCACCAGGAAGATCACGCTTCGCAAAACCCGATGGCCGTACACGTATTTGAAGCCCGACAGCGCGTTGTAGATTAACCCTCTCTCAGGCTCGACCACGCCCGTGGACCGGGCGCGTATCTGAAGGACGAAGAATACCCCTATTCCATAGAAGAAGGCGCAGGCGAGGAATATCCATTCTAGGCCGATCACTCCCAGAAGCGGCGCAATCACTCCGGGGCCGGTCAATCGGGTTGCGTAGTAGCCTGCGTTGACCAGAGCGTAGGCGTTGGGCAGGGCTTTGCCCGGCACCAGATTGGCGGCCAGCGCCTCGATTGCGCCCATGTGGACGGCTCTGGCGCACCCGTTTATCAAGGCCAGCAGAAGCACGTGCCATATCTGGATCGAACCGGTGAGGATCAGCAGTCCCAGGACCAGACAGTGCAAAAGGCTGACGACGTATGCCAGGGTCAGCACGTTTCGTCGGTCGAATCGGTCAGCCAGGTATCCGGCGATTACAGGCACGATGAACCAGGGAAGCATGGCCACGAGAAACACCGAGCCAACCCAACTGCTGGGATTGCTCTCGGCAAGATTGAAGATGAGCCAGCCCTCGGTGGCCGCTATTGCCCACGATGCCGACTCGCCAGCGACGTGCCCGAACCACATCATGCGATAGTCCCGATGGGCAAGGGACGGCGCAAAACGGCTCGCAGCAGCGTGGCGAACTTGAGCTAGATTGAACAATCTACCAGAATTTTCAGCATGGAACTTCATCGGGCGCCAGCGGAGTCTTCCATAGAAGGAAGCCATTGTACATCACTTACGGATGCCGTCAATCATCCGGATGGGCATGTAATTTCTCTTGGAGGATATGAGAAAACCAGGCAAAGTGATCAGGCGTCAAAATGGGGTATTTGACGTACGAGCTTGGCGCTACGAAGTCTGGCGGACCGAGGCTTCCGAGTTCATGACGTGGACGATCACCGGTTCTGTCTTCCCTTTCAGATCCAGGGCGCGACGCTCCAGGCCCTCGATGGACAGGCCTGCAGACTGGCTTGTCGCCTCGCTGACCAGAATCTCGCCGATGGCCGCGTTGGAGGACAGGCGGGCGGCGGTGTTCGGGGCATCGCCCAGCACGGTGATGTCAGAGGTGCCGTCGCTGGCCCCCACAGCGCCCACGTAGGCCACTCCCGTATGGACACCCGCGCCCAACGGAATCCACGGTTCGGACGAATCGCCGTGTCCTGTCACTGCCAGCACTTCCCTGGCGGCCTCGATGGCGTGCATGGCGTGGTTGGGACCGACGAAGCCGGGAACGTACATCCCGGAGACCTGGTCGCCGATGATCTTGTCGATTATGGCATCGGACTGGATGAGCACCTTGGATGTCGCCTTGTAGAAACGGTCGATGAGTTTGCCGAACTCGGTAGGGGTCATGCCTTCGGCGATGGTCGTAGAGCCACGCACGTCGGCAAACATGAGGGACAACTCGACCTCAGCGCCGCCCTGGTACTTGGCTCCGAACTCTTCGCACTCGTTGCACATCCGAGGATTGAGCTTGGATGGTCGCCTGTTGAACAGGTGTCGGGCAACGCTTCCGCCCGGCCCCTGAAATGGGACGTTGCACAGCTTGCACCGAGGGTTGGACGGCAGCAACCCCAGGATGTGCCGATACCGAAACTCCGACTCCCGACCGTGGACGAGGTACTCGCGCCACGTGGTGTCGATAGCGTCCTGACCGGGGAAGTAGCCACGGACACGGTCCTCCTCATCGAGGCTCACCGTCTTCGATTCCAGCAGTTCTCCGATCAACTGCTCCTTCATCGAGCGGTTGCCAGACACACGCTTCAAGAGCGCTTTATGGCTGATTCCCGGATGCTCGGAGACTGAGGTGATCAAAGCCTTCCGCGCATGCTCCAACTCGTGGGCTTGCTGATCGGGGTCCAGTTGGTTTCGCCGCTTGAACATCGTTATCGCTCACAGTCCGGGAGTTGCTATTCAGCAGGCTTTTTGCATCGTATCGAAACGATGGCTGCGTTTTCCTCCGGGGGAGCGTCCGTCAGGAATCCGCCCAGTGAAATGTCAATGAAACCCTGGCCTGCCAGATAGTCCATGAGTACCGTCGGATCATAATACCGCATCGGGTCTTCGTAGGCTTGTGACTCAACGAATTTGCCATCCACGTAAAGATCGTGCATCTGCAGGCAGTCTCGGATATGTGTCTCAGGGTCGTAGCGTTCCAATTTCCTTGTCACCAGGATTGAGCCATCGGGAGCCGTGACCCAATCCCCTCGTTTGAGAGGTGTGTTGAACTCCATCGTGGGCGGGTAGGTGAAGAAGTCGAACGGGAATGATCCGCCCGGTTTCAGATGCTCCCAGACTCTTTGGAACAGATCGTGGATGTCCTGGTCCTCGATAATCAGGGAGAATGTGCCATCCGAGATGAAGATGAAACCGAATGTCTCATCCAACTCCAGCCTCTGCATGAACTGGCAGTGAAGCTCAGGAACGAGGTTTTTCTCTTTGGCAAGAGTTTGACAGTGAGCCATCATCTCTGGAGAGGCGTCTGTGCCTACGATGGGCCATCCCTGCTCCATGATGTATAGAAGCAAACGTCCATATCCGCACGCAAGCTCCAGGGCTCGGCCTTCACATTCCTGGAGATGTTTCAGGAGATATTCGTACTCTCCCTCATCTGGCAACGGACGATTGGCGCTCATGCTCTTGGCCATCAGCGCGCTGTAATGCGAATAGATCATGGGGGCAATGCGACCTCTGTAGATATCAATGGAGCGGGCAAGCGCCGTTGGCCAAAAGTTTTCAGATTTGATCGAAGGGCTTTGCGGATACGGTCCTGCCAGAATGTCCTAGACTATATGACCACAGAGAGAAACCGTCAACCGCGCTCAGGCGGGGTCTCGATGGTTTAGGAACCGGCGAAGGTGTTCGTTGTCGGCCAGGATGTTGAGGTCAACTGAATGGTTCGATAACCAGTTTCGCATCATCTTGTCAAGCTGTCGGGTCTGCGCGTCCAGCGTCATCAGATCGCCACGCGAAGCGGACTCGATCAAATTCGGAAATCCTGCCGCGTAGTAGGGCGCTGTGTACTCTCCTGACAGGTTGAGTTCGGTGGGAAAGTATCCGTGTTCGACTTGAGCCATCAGCTTGCAGATCAGGTCTTGCAACGAGAGCGCGGCGTAACTCGCAGCCACCGCGTCCTTTCGATCACACGTTGATATGACCTTCCCCACGTACTCGAACACG
>JASLRP010000363.1 GCA_030743915.1 SAR202 cluster bacterium
GCCCGAGCATGGTCACGACTGCTCCACAAAAAGCTGGCTGTAGTCTGCATGACCCTTCTTGTGATTGTGTACGGGGCTGGAATTCTCGCTCCGGTCATATCTCCCTACGGATATACCGATCAGGATTATCGAGCCATACGAAAGCCGCCAAGCTTAGATCACATCGCCGGAACCGATTTGAAGGGCCGCGACATGTTGACCAGAGCGCTGTGGGGCATTCAGAACACGGTCATCATCACGGTGGTCGCAATGGTGACTGGTGGCCTCGTAATCGGCGTCACTTTGGGGTTAATGTCAGGTTATTTCGGAGGGCGCATCGACGCGATCATCATGCGCACCGGGGAGGTGTTCTCATCGTTCCCCGATATATTGTTGATGATCATCCTGGCGGCCACATTGCGTCCAAGAATTCTTGATATCGTGAGATGGATTGAGGACAATACGTTCATGGATGGCATAGTCAGGTCTGGCATCGCCGACTATCTCGTCATCTCTGTCGCGTTGGTCTCTTTCGGTTGGATCGGCATGGCCCGATTGGTGCGAGGCCAAGTTTTGTCGCTAATGCAGACGCAATTCATCGAGTCGTCCCAAGCGATTGGGGCCTCAACTCCGCGAGTCTTGTTCATCCACCTTCTTCCCAACGCAATCAGCCCGATCGTAGTGACTGTCAGTATGGGCATGGGTTCTCTCATAGGCGCGGAGATAATCCTCAGTTGGCTCGGTCTCGGAATTCAGCCACCCAGACCCAGCCTGGGAAACATGCTATTGGAAGCTGGAAGCCTGAGCGCGTTGCGAGAAGTGCCCTGGATGCTCCTGACGCCAGGAATAATTGCCTGGACTCTGGTGCTGTCCTGGAACCTGCTTGGAGATGCGCTGAACGACGTTCTCAATCCCCGGACTCGTTGATCGGGCGCAGTTCACTTCTTACGGGAGATCTGGTTGACACCAATGTGGTGTCTGCCTACACTGACGCCACTCAAATCAATTGTCAGGAGCATTTCACATGGGATTCAATTTGCTGATTCTGCGCGCCGGAGGACTGAGCGAAGGTTCGCATATTGATGAATGGCCAGCGAAGCTCCGAGAGGCCATACCCGACATCGAAGTTAACGTCGCGACGTCCAACGGCGAGGCTATGGAGATGATCGTGGAGGCGGACGCGGCGTTCGGTGACATCGTGCCCGAGGTGTTCGAGCGCGCCACCAAATTGCGGTGGGTTGCCTGCCCTCAGGCGGGGCCTCGCGCCGGATACTACCACCAGGCGTTGATTGACAGCGATGTCGAGGTCACGAACACGCGAGACATCTATAACGATCACATCAGCAACCACATCATGTCCTTTGTGCTGTCCTTCGCCAGGGGACTTCACGTGTATGTTCAACAGCAAATGCAACGCAATTGGGAGCCGGGATACGAGATTATCAACCTGCCTGACGCCACAGCGGTGATCGTGGGCGTTGGCGGCATTGGAGGCGAGACCGCCCGGTTGTGCGCTGAATTCGGCATGAACGTCCTGGCAGCTGACCCTCGCGTCACGGAAAAACCACCAGGAGTTGCTGAACTATACACTCCCGAATCTCTGGACGAGGTTTTGCCCAGGGCGGATTTTGTTATCGTCACGGTCCCGGAAACCCCTGACACTCAGGGGATGTTCAATGCCGAGTTTTTCCAACAGATGAGCAACCGCGGCCATTTCATCAACATCGGTAGGGGCGCGACGACAATTCTGGACGACCTGGCAAACGCGCTGGAGATAGGCGAGATACGAGGGGCGGCCCTGGACGTTTTCCAGGTCGAGCCATTGCCTTCTGACCACGCGCTGTGGTCGATGTCCAATGTAATCATCACTCCTCATTGCGCAGGCGCAGGACCTTACCTCGATGATCGCAGGACTGATCTGTTCATCGAAAATTGCGTGCGCTTCAATAGTGGCGCGGCCTTGAAAAACGTGGTCGCCAAAGACAACTGGTTCTAGCGACGACAGATGCCGGGACCGGTTGATCACGGAGCGCAGTGACATGAAAATTCATTTGCTGGACGGGACATACGAGTTGTATCGCGCGCACTTCGGAATGCCGCCTTCCACCGCGCCGGACGGCAGGCTGGTGTCAGCAGTGCGGGGTATTATGCAGAGCTTTCTGTCTCTGCTAAGAGTAGATGATGTAACTCACGTGGCGTGCGCTTTCGATCACAAAATCGAATCCTTCCGCAACCAGATGTTCGACGGGTATAAAACGGGGGAGGGCGCCCCTGTGGAGTTGCTCGCGCAATTCGGCCTGGCCGAACGGGCTGTCGCGGCAATGGGCATCGTAGTGTGGCCGATGGTCGAGTTTGAGGCGGACGACGCTCTCGCCACTGCCGCCGCTCGGTGGGCCGATGATGATCGCGTGGAACAGGTGGTCATATGCTCGCCAGACAAAGACCTGTGCCAGATGGTGTCGGGACAGCGGGTGGTCTGTTTGGACCGCCGCAGGAACATCGTCCTGGACTCGGATGGAGTCGTTGAGAAGTTCGGCGTCAAACCGGAGTCGATCCCCGATTATCTGGCGCTGGTGGGAGATTCGGCGGATGGAATTCCGGGAGTGGCGCGATGGGGCGCGAAGGGGGCGTCGACGGTCCTGTCTCAATTTAACCATATTGAGGACATACCAGCAGACCCAGCCGAATGGGACCCGGCCCCACGGGGCGCTAAAGGTCTGGCTGCGAATTTGAGCGCCGCGCAAGAAGACGTCGCTTTGTACAAGGAATTGGCGACCCTGAGGACTGATGTTCCGATTTCCGAATCGCTTGATGATCTCAAATGGATCGGCGCGAACGAGGACGAGTACACATCCCTATGTCTGGAGCTTGGATTCGGGGGGATTTCTAATGCGCCAACGCGATGGATAAGCAATCAATAAGAGTGACACAAGCTGCGAAGTGCCCCCGGCGGGACTCGAACCCACGCCCCTGGCTCCGGAGGCCAGTGCTCTATCCGCTGAGCTACGGGGGCAATTTGCCGTATCAATATAACAGCCTGAACGTTTATTAGACAATGTCTTAGACGTTTTCCAGGCATCAATAACAGCAATTGTGGACACAAACCAAGCGCGCAAAGGGGTTGACATCCCAGGCTGTGGTGAATATGATTAGCCCGCTGTTGTACCTCGCCGTTAACCCCGGCGAAGTCTTTGTTTGTCCGGTTGTCAATCTATAGCAGGAAATCAAGCTTTCAGCTTGGATTTCAGTGGAATTTTAGAGAGGGGGTCAGATGAGAAAGCGTTTCCCTAGGAAGGGTATACTAGTCGCCCTGCTTTCCTCAGTATTCGTCTTCGCGTTAATCGCGTGTCAAGGAGTTCAAGGTGAACCAGGTCTGCCGGGTATATCCGGCTCGGCTGGACTGCCAGGTAATCCCGGTAACGTAGGCCCACAAGGTTTCCAAGGCCCGCCTGGTGAACCAGGTCTGCCTGGGTTCCCCGGAAATCCCGGTAACCCCGGACCTCCGGGCGCTCCCGGCCCAACGGGACCTGCTGGCGCTGATGGAGTTGATGGCGCCGGTTCTGGTGAGGCATCAGTGGCCATTAGCAAGAGTGCCATCGCCGCAACAGGCGATGCGTTCTCTGTTTCGGGTTCAGGATTCAATGCAGGCGAGCCTGTAACTATCATGCTGGTAGTGGACCAGAACCTTCAAATCATTCTCGGCGGTGCCCGAGGCGCACAACTCTCTGCTAACGAAGCAGGGGCATTTACGATGGACTTCGATGAGTTCGGCGGGGCGGCTGCTAGCATAGCCCGCGCTCCCGGATTGAGGACGATCGTCGCAAACGGTCTGGATGGCAACACAGCCAGCGCTCCAGTGCGGGTGGTAAATAACCCGGTGGCCGAGGCTTCAGTTGATTCCAGTTTGGCCGCTTCCGCGACAGTCGTAGGCGAGACGATTATGCTCTGGGGCGCCGGTTTTGGCGCTGGCGAGCCTTTCTCGATCACAGCAAACGGACGAATCATCTCAGGCGGCATCGCCAATGATGATGGCGCTTTCTCTGCTGAATCGCCCAATCCGTTCGAAGTAGGCATTTACACGATGAAGGCCATGGGGAATGCAGGTTCTTCCGCAACCGCTCCTCTGGTAATAGTCGCAGAGAAATAACGCTCTGACCCAGCTTCCTGGGTCGGCAACCGTGAATAATTGAATGCCCCTGGCACGATGTGTCAGGGGCATTTTTGTCTGTTCAACAATCTCGGCATTCGCGGACGATTTGGATTGGCCCCTTATTTGACAATGACGTGGCCTGGCGTTCCAGCATAGAACTACGGAGGTCGCCGCCGAAGAGAGATGGCGTTTGTCGTTCTCATTGACTGTAGAGGAAGCCGTCAAACATGTGAACGTCAGATTTGATTAACAGACCAGGACCGAAGACGAGGTTGCTCAGTCAGTAGCGGTGTCTCGACGAATTGGGTCGGCGGATCGGTAAC
Organism: SAR202 cluster bacterium; assembly: GCA_030743915.1. Taxonomy (GTDB): domain Bacteria; phylum Chloroflexota; class Dehalococcoidia; order Lucifugimonadales; family UBA1123; genus UBA1123. Next base: position 4,453 of record JASLRP010000363.1, read on the forward strand.
CTGTGTAGCGGCTCTCGGGTCACTGGCGCCCAGGGAACGATAAGGTCGGACGATAGACTATCGGATTGGCGTCTGCCCAGCGCCGGACCTGAGAATTGATATACGAGACGCAATGGCTGGAATAGACAGTCGATTCGGCAATGGGCGATGCAGATGGATTGCGATAAACCGTCAGTCCCCAGAACGGAATTCCCAGACAGGTTACTTCAACGAACCAAGTAATCTAACGACCGTTGGCCCAAGGGAAGGCCTGACGCCAATCGCGGAGCGTTAGAGCCGTGTCACCCTCAGAGTTTTGAGTCGGCGTCCCACCGTGGATAGGACCTCAATGCGCATGCCGTCATAGGCTACAGTGTCGCCAACTACCGGGATTTTTCCCAGCCTATCAAACACGAATCCGCCAACAGTGTCGAAACCATCATTTTCAACCGAAGCTTCGAGGTCCTCGTTGAGTTGATCAATGCTCATGCGGGCGTCAATCAGATACTGATTATTCCCAACAGGTCTCATGCGGTTGACATCTTCGTTGACATCGAACTCGTCCTGGATTTCGCCCACTATCTCTTCAAGAAGGTCTTCAATTGTGACAAGACCTGAAACTCCACCGTACTCGTCGATGGCCACGGCCAGATGAACGCGTTTGGCCTGGAATTCGTCTAATAGTTCTTCGAGACTTTTGGATTCAGGGATGAAGAGCGCCGGCCTGGTCACGCTTCCTGAGGACAATCCTCCGTTTTGATCGTCGTTTATCAGGTACTGCAGGATATCTCTGGCGTGGGCCACGCCTACTACATGGTCAAGATCGCCTTCGTAGATCGGAATGCGACTATGACCCCCGGCGACCATCT
>JASLRP010000364.1 GCA_030743915.1 SAR202 cluster bacterium
GGTGTTCGACATCGGTGAACACGAGGGCCAGCCCTTCATGGTCCAGGAGCTTATGGGCGGCGGGGATGTGGAAAGGGTCGTCGAAGATGCAGAAGGCGGCAAACTCCCCTTGAAACAGGCCATCTCGATTGCTGTCGAGACCTGTCGAGGCCTGGAGTTCGCCCACTCTCGTGGCATCGTTCACCGAGACCTCAAACCCGGAAACGTCTGGCTCACAGCCGACGGCATCGCCAAGATCGGAGACTTCGGCCTCGCGGTCGCCACCGACCGTTCTCGACTCACCACAGAAGGCATGATGGTGGGCACTGTGAGTTACATGCCTCCCGAACAGGCCATGGGCGGCGAGGTCACTCCAAAGGCAGACCTTTACTCCCTGGGCGCCATGCTCTACGAGATGGTCTGCGGTCGTCCGCCCTTCCTGGGAGACGACAGCATCTCCATCATCGGCCAGCACATCAACACCCCGCCTGTGGCTCCGACATGGCATCGGGCGGACTGTCCTCGGCCTCTTGAGGCTCTGACAATGCGCCTTCTCGCAAAGGACCCTTCTGAGCGGCCCCAGTCTGCCGCCGACGTTCTGGCCGCTCTGGAGTCGATCGACCTGACCGGCACGGCAGAGGCCTCGACGCCGCCGGCCGAACAGGAGTCCAACGTCCTCGACTCCCTGGCTGGTGACATTTTCGTGGGCCGTCAGCGGGAGATGGACGATCTGAAAGCGGCGCTGGAAGACACTCTCGGCGGTCGGGGCCGCATGGTCACGCTGGTCGGGGAGCCTGGCATCGGCAAAACCCGCACGTCGCAGGAACTGGCGACTTACGCGGGACTCCGAGGGTGTCAGGTGCTGTGGGGTCGATGTTACGAAGAACAGGGCGTTCCACCCTACTGGCCCTGGGTGCAGGCCATACGAAGCTACGTTCGAGAGCAGGACCCGGAAAAGCTCAACTCAGTCATGGGCTCAGGCGCGGCAGACATCGCGGAGGTGATAACCGACGTGCGAGACAAGTTGCCTGGACTGCCCAAACCACAGCAGATCGACGACCCGGAATCCGCGCGATTCAAGCTGTTCGATGCAATCACCGCGTTCCTCAAGAGCGCCAGCCTCGCCAGGCCGCTTGTGCTGATCCTCGACGACCTGCACTGGTCAGACAAGCCCTCGCTTATGCTTTTGCAGTTCCTGGTCAGGGAGTTGAGCGGCGCAAGGATACTGCTCATCGGGACCTATCGAGACATGGAGTTGAATCGTCAGCACCCTCTGGCCGACTCGCTGGCAATCCTGACTCGCGAGCGGCTCTTCGAGAGGGTGCTGCTTCGTGGACTTAGCAGAGACGACGTGGGCCGGTTCATAGAGGTGACATCAGGCGTCACCCCCCCGTCCTCGCTGGTGGACACTGTGTACGCTCAGACCGAAGGCAGTCCGCTGTTCGTGACGGAGGTCGTCCGGCTTCTGGTGCAGGAAGGCCAGCTAACCCCGGACAGGACGTCGTCCCGCGAGACGTGGACACTGAGGATACCCGAAGGGGTTCGCGAAGTTATAGGCCGAAGATTGAACCGACTCTCGGCCAGATGCAACGAGGCGTTGGCGGTGGCATCAGTCATTGGCAGAGAGTTTAACATCAACCATCTTTCTCCATTGATGGATGACCTATCCAGCGACCGCCTGCTGGACGTTCTGGAGGAGGGGCTGGAGGCTCGGGTCATCGAAGAGCTTCCCACGGGAATCGGCCTGTACCAATTCACCCACGCGCTGATCCACGAGACTCTGCTAGACGAGCTATCTCTGACTCGCCGGGTGCGGCTTCATACCCGCGTTGCTGAGAGTCTAGAATCGCTTTACGGCGCGAACGCCGACGATCATGCCGCCGAGTTAGCCTACCACTTCGTCCAGGCCGAGGCTGTGCTGGGCGGCAAAAAAATCGTCCACTATTGCCAGGTCGCCGGAGACCGGGCGCTCCAGAACTACGCATACGAGGAGGCATTGGAACAATTTGAACGAGCCATCGCCTCCCGAGAAGACGAGCAGGTTGACGCTCAGGCCGCCAACCTGTACTTCGGTTTAGCCCAAGCACAGACGGCAACTATAGAAGCCGTTCGATTCGATGTGGCCCTGCCTAACCTCTCCATGGCATTCGATTTCTATGAGGAAACCGAGAACATTGAACGAGCAGTCGCAGTAGCCGCTCATCAGTTCCTGGGGCCTCCTGGCTTGTTGGCAGACGCCCTGGACCTCACAACCCGCGCTCTGAAACTTGCAGTTGACGGATCCGTGGAAACCGGACACGTCCTGGCCCGTCACGGATTCATTCTTGGGAGAGAAATCGGCGATTATGAACAGGGAATTGAAGCGCTGGACGACGCTCTGAGCATTGCCAGAAATCACGGCGAAAGAACCTTGGAGGCCAGGGCTCTTTACTACTCGGCTCACATAGAAGCATCTCATCTCAAGTACCGTCAGTGCCTGGAAAAGAGCATCGAGGCGCAGAAATTGGCCAGAGAAGTGGGCGACACGACACTTGAAGCCCGTTGTCTTTGGGAGACTGCTGCCACAATGTCAGCGCTTGGGGACTCGAAGCGCTGCCTAGAGATTACGACCGACGCTTTGAAAATAGCCGAAGAATTGCGCAACAGTTCGTTCCTCGGAGACGTGTTGTGGATCAGAGCGCGATTGAGCGTCCTGTTAGGAGAATATGACAATGCTCGCGAGCATGCCGAACGTGTCATGGAATTCGCGCCCAACGATACTCGGTTGATCCGAATGAGGGGAATTCTGGAGTTTCAGACCGGCAACTTTCAGCGAGGAAAGTCCCATTTTGATAAGTTCAGCGCCACACGGGGCTCAGTCGCTGCTTCATCATTACCCAACAGTTTCATGAACCTTCAATCAATGCTCGCTGTGGACACAGGGGAGCGGGTAACAATCACCGGGGAATTGGAGTTGCTGGAGGTCATTTCGGAAATCGCAATCCAATTGGAGACCTCACCGGTGCAGGTTCCCTGGTACATGGTCCCTGCGAGGCTCGGGGTGGGCCTCGCGGCGTCGATCAATGGAAACGCGGAGTCCGCTAGAGAACAATATGACGCGCTGCTGCCTTACGGAGGAACGCTTCCTCGATTGTCAGAAATATTGATTGATCGCGTCCTGGGCAACCTGGCGCACACCATGGGCGATCGCGCCACAGCCGCAACCCACTATGAGAATGGAATCGCCTTCTGCCGTAACGCCGGATACCGCCCGCAGTTGGCCTGGACACTCCACGATTACGCCAACATGCTGTTGGACACTGATAAACACGGCATAGAAACGCCATCATCATCAACCCAACATCTGCAGGCAATGGCAATGCTCGACGAGGCTCTGGAGATCTCCCGTGACACCGGGATGCGGCCTCTCATGGAACGGGTCCTGTCGCGTCGAGAAATCCTGAAAGCGTGACTTGTTGTCGCCACGCAGGGGGCTAAGCCAGCGAGATGTGCGCCTGTCTGCGCGAACATCGAATTACCGACCGCATATAATTCCACTCTCACAGCCGACTCCACGACCTGCGTTCCTTCCACATCGATTGGTTGACATGTCAAATACCGAGTGATTAAACTGGGTCGGGCCCGATTGTTAACCTTGTCATAATGCTGTGCAAGCATTTATGTACTTTGTAGGAAGGAAACCATCTAAATGAAGAGAATATTCGTGTTTTTGTCCGTTCTGGCCGCATTGGTGGCGTCACTGGGAGTGATGACCGCGCTGGCCCAGGACATAGTCGAAGAAGTAGCCTTCGACCCAAGTATCGGAGAGATGCCCGAAGGGTTGGCTGTCGATGCCGACGGCAACGTGTACTTCGGCCTGGCTCCCATCGGCGAGATTCGTATGATGAGCTCCGCTGGCGATGTCACTAGCTTCGCAAAGCTCCCCACACCTCCAGCAGGCGCGTTCGGGGCGTTGGGCCTTGAGTTCAACGACGCTGGCGAGCTGTTCGTAGGCATGCACAGCGGCGACTCTGAGACCAACGGTATCTGGAAAATAACCGCCGACGGCTCACAAACTGAGTTGTTTGCCAGCCTGGATGCCACCGGAGTTCCCAACGTTCTGGATTTCCACAGTGATGGCAGTCTGTTCGTCTCCAACACCACTGGCGGCTCGATCTGGAAGATCGCCACCGACGGCACTGCCGAGGTTTGGTCATCCGATCCGCTGCTGGCAGGTCTCGACCCACCTGGTCCTGTAGGAATTCCTATCGGCCCTAACGGAGTGCTGTTTGACGCCGATGAAAGCAACCTGTATGTTGCCGTAACCGACATGAACCGCGTCGTTAAGATACCCGTGACCGCCGATGGCAGCGCCGGCGCTGCTGAGGTATTCGCAGAAGACGCTGCCACACTGGGCGGCCCAGATGGCATGGATTGGGGTCCCGACGGTGATCTCTACGTAGCGCTGGTGGGCACAGACACCCTCTCGAAAGTCGCTCCCGACGGAACGATAACCTTGATCCACTCCGGCGCCCCGCTTATGAATCCCTCTGACGTAGAATTCGGCACGGGGGCTGACGCCAACAAACTGTACATCGCCAACTTCGCCATATTCCGAGCGCTCGGACTGGCCCCCGGCGATCCGACTCCCGGAATCCTGTCGCTGGATACCACGCCTCCTGCGCCTCCCGCAACGGGCGATCCCATCGTCAGCATGTTGGGCGGCATCGGCCTTGTCGTCGGATTCACGCTTCTCACAGGCGGCGGAGCATTGGTCTACGTCACCCGACGGAAGAACACAGGCTGATACCGACGCGCTAATCTGAGCTCTTAGCAGACAAAAATAGGCCCGCCGTGACTTACAGTCGCGGCGGGCCTACTGCTTTAGCGTAACAACTATGGCCGCAGCGTCCGCTCCAGGTTTCCACCGAGGATCATTTCCTTCTCATCTGAGGTCAAAAAGTCGAGGCTGCTGAGCCACGGAACTGGATTCTCAATGCGCATGTCAGCGGGCCAGTCAGTGCCGAACAGGATGCGTTCCGCGCCCACGTTATCTATAAGCATACGCAGAGCAGAGTCATCGTGAGTTACCGTATCGTAGTAGAACCGTCGAAGGTACTCGGAGGGCGGTGTCTGCAAGTGGACGCGAGCTTCGGGTCGCACCTGCCACCCTCGGTCCATGCGGCCTATGCCGAAGCAGGCGTAACCGCCACCATGAGCGAGACATATCTTGAGTTCAGGGAACCGATCAATCACTCCGCCAAACACCAGCGACGCGAAGGTCACCGTCCGGTCCACCAGATTGCCGATTGTGTTGAACAGGTGATATCGATCTGACCGGGCGGACACCAATGTCGGGTCTCCTTGGTGAATGAAGATGAGAGCGCCAAGACGCTCTGCCGCCAGCCAAAATGGGCGGAACTCAGGCGCGTCATAGGTCTTGCCGTTGACGTGATCGTTTATCATCGCGCCCTTGAGCCCAAGCTCGGTCACTCCGCGCTCCAACTCGTCGATGGACGCCGAAACGTCCTGCATTGGCAGGTTGCACAGGCCCATGAACCTGCTGGGGTGGTCTCGGGTCATCCCGGCGATCTCGTCGTTGCAATCTTGCGCGATTGCGATGGCGGTGGAGAGATCATCCTCGTATCGATAGAAGGCGTCCACCGAGGACACCACCTGGATATCGATACCCAGCGAGTCCATCTCCTCAATGCGCTGCGCGACGCTCCACGAGTTACGAGGATTGCCCAACTCGCCCTCTTCGGACGTCATGCCATGCCACACTCCGCTGGACTGGACGCCACGGCGGAAGCGCTCGGGAGTGAGGTGAGCGTGAATGTCGATTACAGGCATGAAATTCGGCCTATATGCCCAATAGCTCCTCAAGGTTCTTCCAGAGAATCTTGTCCTTTTCTTCCTGAGAAAGGCTATCCAGGCCAAGAATCCAAGAGACCGGCCAGTCGGTGCACATATCGTAGGGCCAGTCGGTGCCGAACACGACCTTGTCGATGCCCACAGAGTCGATGATATACCGCAGGGCTTCCTCGCTGTGGGTGATGGTGTCGTACCAGAACTTGTTCAGATAGTTGCTGGGCGGTTGGGAGAGATGTTCACGAGCCTCGGGGCGGACCTGCCATCCCCTATCCATACGCCCTATGCCGAAGCAGGTGTATCCTCCACCGTGGGACAGGCAAACCCGCAGGTCAGGGCAGGCATCCATTACCCCACCATACACAAAGGCGGCAAAGGTCACGGCCCGGTCAGCCAGATTTCCGATGCTGTTGGGCAGGTGATATTTGTTTGAGCGGGGGCTGACAATCGTCGGGCCGCCCTGGTGAATGAGAATCATGGCCCCCAGCGATTCCGCTGCCTTCCAGAAGGGCAGGAACTCCGGATCGTCGAAGGTCTTGCCGTTCACGTGATCACCGATCATCGCGCCCTTGAGTCCAAGCTGTGTGACACTGCGCTCCAATTCGTCGATAGACGCCGACACATCCTGCATGGGCAGATTCGCTAGACCGGCGAATCTGGTCGGGTGATCCCTGGTCAGTTGGGCGACGTAATCATTGGAGTCGCGAGACATGGCCGCAACAGCCTCGGCGTCTTTGTCATAGTTGTAAAACACCGCGTTAGTGGACAGAATCTGAACATCAACGCCCAGAGAGTCCATGTCCGCCAGCCGCTCCTTGGGACTCCACATCGTGCGGGGGTTGTGATGGTGTGAGGCCACAGCACTGGCTGTGACGCCATGCCAGTCCTCTCCGGTGGGTATGGCGTCGATGAACGCCTGGGGCGAAATGTGGGCGTGGATGTCGATACTGCGCATATTGTTTCCTTTGGTGTTCAGGTTTCAGGTTGTTATTATGAATTGCCATTCTGAGTCACAGCGAAGAATCTGGTCCTCAGCAAAGCAACGCAAGTGAGACCATCGGCCAGGCGCTTCGCTCAGGCTGACATCCTGGCTCATCAGCGATTATGCAGAAGTTGACCATCCACGTAGGTCTGCTCGATCGAGATTTCGCGGATGAAATCGGGGTTTACGCTGGTCGGGTCGTGACTGAGGACCGCGATGTCTGCGCGTTTGCCAGTCTCCAGTGAGCCCACTTCCGAGTCGCGGAACAGCGCCCGGGCCGCGTTGATGGTGTACATCCGCAGGGCGTCCTGGGCCGAAACCGCCTCTTCCGTCGGCGTCACGACAGCGGG